>CAKXAF010000022.1:888-12057 GCA_934869045.1 uncultured Nitrososphaerota archaeon
GTCCTGCATCGGGACTTTCCCCATCAGGCGGGGAAAACCGTCACCGTCGCCGGCTGGGTCAAGACCATCCGGGACTCCAAAGCCCTGGGTTTTATCGAGTTGAACGACGGCAGCAGCTTCAAAAACCTGCAGGTGGTCTTTGAGGCCGCCAAAATCGCCAATTATAAAGACGTAACCCGCTACAACGTCGGCTCTGCCATCGTTGTTACCGGCGAGGTTGTCCTCACGCCGGAGGCCAAGCAGCCCTATGAAATCCACGCCTCGGAGATCACTCTGGAAGGCGCGTCCACCCCAGATTACCCTCTCCAGAAAAAACGGCATTCCCTGGAGTTTCTCCGCACCATTGCCCACCTCCGCCCCCGCACCAACACCTTTGAGGCGGTGTTCCGCGTTCGCTCTGTCTGTGCCTACGCGATCCACAAATTTTTTAATGAGCGCGGCTTTGCCTACGTCCACACGCCCCTGATCACCGCTTCTGACTGCGAAGGCGCCGGCGAGATGTTCCGGGTGACGACTCTGGATGCCAAAAACCCGCCGCTGACCGAGGATGGCAGTGTGGATTTCTCCCAGGATTTCTTTGGGAAAGCCGCCAACCTCACCGTTTCCGGCCAGCTTGAGGCAGAGTGCATGGCCATGGCTCTGGGCAATGTTTACACCTTCGGCCCCACCTTCCGGGCGGAGAAATCCTACACCGCCCGCCATGCCGCTGAATTTTGGATGGTAGAGCCGGAAATGGCCTTCGCCGACCTCAACGATGACATGCGGGTGGTTCAGGATATGATGAAATTCGTCATCCGCTACGTCCTGGAAAACTGTCCCGACGAGATGGCGTTCTTCAACAACTTCTATGACAAAGGCCTGGTGGAACGCCTCACCACGCTGGTGGACGCCGATTTCGCCCATGTCACCTATACGGAGGCCATCAAGCTTCTGGAGCCCCATAAGGACGAGTTTGAGTACCCGGTTTACTGGGGGGTGGACCTCCAGACTGAGCACGAGCGCTGCCTCACGGAGCAGATTTTTAAAAAGCCGGTCTTCGTCACCGATTATCCCCGGGAGATCAAGGCCTTCTATATGCGCCTCAATGACGACGCCAAAACCGTCGCGGCCATGGACCTGCTGGTTCCCGGCATCGGGGAGATCGTTGGCGGAAGCCAGCGCGAAGAGCGCTTGGACGTCCTGCTTCAGAGCATGGAATTCTTCAAGCTGAACCCGGACGACTACTCCTGGTACCTGGATCTGCGGAAATACGGCGGCACCAAACACTGCGGTTTCGGCCTGGGCTTCGAGCGGCTGGTTATGTACCTCACCGGAGTTTCCAATATTCGCGACGTCCTTCCATTCCCCCGCACCACCGGTTCGGCGGAATATTGACCGTACAGCGCCGCCGCGGGCCTTCGCGGCGGCGTTTTTCTTCCTCATCAATATGGATTCCACCTGGGCGCCGCTGATTCTTTCCTTTATGACGCCTTTCCCGAAACCCGCCGGGAGACCGCCCTGTTTTTCTATCTTTTCCCGAATCCAGCTGCCCCTGCGCCGCCGTGTGATGAATAGGAGAAGCGCAATCTATCTGCGGGAATACGTAACTCTTTGCACTGTTTTCCAGATTTTGCTTAAAAGGAGCTATCCTATGGAAATCCGTCCCTACAAGCCGGAAGATCTGCCTGAAATGACCGCTGTGTGGAACGAGGTTGTCGAAGCCGCCAACGCCTTTCCACAAACCGATCCTCTCTCCCCGGAAGAGGCCGCCTGCTTTTTTGCAGAGCAGAACCGCTCTGCTGTGGCGGTTTCAGAGGGTAAAGTTATTGGCCTTTACATCCTTCATCCTAATAATATCGGCCGGTGCGGCCATATCGCCAACGCCTCCTACGCCGTAAAGAGCAGCTGCCGGGGAATGCATGCCGGTGAGGCGCTGGTGAGGGACTGCATCGACACCGCCGGGAAACTGGGCTTCCACATTCTGCAGTTCAACGCGGTGGTCGCTTCCAACACGGCGGCAATCCGGCTTTATGAAAAGCTGGGGTTCCAGCATTTGGGCCGGATTCCCGGCGGTTTCTGTCTCCGGGATGGCAGTTATGAGGACATTCTGCCCTTCTACATTTTATTGGAGGATGCGCAATGAACGAGGCTCTGCGCAAAAATATCCGCGCATACCGCAGCAGCGGTGTTTTTCTGGCCTTTTCCGGCGGGGTAGACAGCGCCCTGCTGCTGGCTCTTTGCATCCGGGAGCGGGTGCCGGTGACCGCCGTGACCTTCCAGACCACCCTCCATCCACACTGCGACCTGGAAAACGCCAAATCCGTAGCGGATAAGCTGCACGCGCCCCACCTGGTTTTGGAGGTGGATGAGATGTCTGTTCCGGAAATCCTCCAAAACCCCCCGGACCGCTGCTACCACTGCAAAAAGCACCTGTTCCGGATGCTGCAGGAACTGGCCGGAGCCCAGGGCTGCGAAACGGTACTGGATGGGACCAATGCCGACGATCTGGGCGAATACCGCCCCGGACTCCGGGCCCTTCGGGAACTTGGCATCCGCAGTCCTCTGGCAGAATGCGGAGTTTCCAAGGCGGAGGTCCGGGCGCTGGCGGCGGAGCTTGGTCTGGAGACTGCCTCCCGTCCGTCCGCGCCTTGCCTGGCGACCCGCCTTCCCTATCACGTGACGATTACCTCTGGTTTGTTGAAAAACATTGAAAAAGGTGAGGATTTTCTGAAAGGGCTGGGGTTCCCCATCATCCGTCTGCGGGTCCATCCGGCAGAAGACGGCGGTCTGGCCCGGATCGAGGTTCCCGCTGACCATTTGGAAGAGCTGCTTTTTCAGCGTGAACATGTGACCGCATATCTGCGCCAGCTTGGATTTGCCCAGATTACCCTGGATTTAGAGGGGTTCCGTTCCGGCAGCTACGACCGGGCCCTGGGCGCAGGCCGATCGGATTAACCGGCAGACGGAAAAGGGTTCTGCAAAAGAATTTGACAGAAACTGGTCAGATGGAATGCCTGCAAGCTTTGCTGCTTTTCCATGTTTTGGCCGCAGTAAAGAAGCGAGGAGAATGAAGATGGAAATTCGGCCCTAGCAAAATACAGATTGGGATGGCTTGGCTTTGAACTGGCGGATATTGCAGAAGGGCACATGCCGGGGAACGAGGCTTTTCCCGTAAGAGTTTGGTGCATAAAGAAGGGAGCGCATCGCTATGGAAGAAACGGAAAACCTGGGCTTTGCCCGGCTGGATCACGACCGTGCCCGGCGCAAAGGCGCGGTGGAGACGATTTTCTGCCAGGGGAAAACCGCCGGACAGGTCGCTGCGATTTTTGAACGGTTCGCGGCTCACGACGGCTGCGCCTTTGGTACCCGTGCCAGCGAGGAGCAATATCACGCGGTGCTGGAACGGGCGCCCTCTGCTCAATATAATGCTCTGGGGCGGGTCATTTATCTCAATCGGGAGAAAGTTACCCGCTGCGGGAAGGTAGCGGTGGTCACCGGCGGCACCGCTGATCTGCCGGTGGCAGAGGAGGCGGCGCTGTCCGCCGAATTCTTCGGCGCAGAGGTGGAACGCTTCACCGACGTCGGCATCGCTGGGCTGCACCGGCTGCTCTCCGTCATTGAGGACATCCGAGCGTGCAACGCCATCATCGCCATCGCCGGAATGGAAGGCGCCCTGCCCTCCGTGATAGCGGGGCTGGTGGACAAGCCGGTTATCGCAGTGCCGACCTCCGTAGGCTATGGCGCGTCCTTCCAAGGTCTGGCCCCACTGCTGACCATGCTCAACTCCTGCGCAGAGGGAATCACTGTGGTCAACATTGACAACGGCTTCGGAGCCGGGTATTCGGCGGCACAGATCAACCGGCTGATTTGCGGCGCCTAAATAATTCGAGTGGACCGGCTGGCCAGCGCCAGATGAAAGGAGTCAATATGAAAACTCTTTATTTTGAATGCACTTCGGGCATCAGCGGCGATATGACTGCCGCCGCCCTGTTGGATTTGGGAGCGGACGAACAGGTTTTGCGGCGCGCGCTGGAAAGCCTGGGACTGGATGGGTGGCATCTGCGTCTATCCAGGACATCCAAATGCGGGATCGACGCCTGTGATTTCGACGTTCATCTGGAAGAGGAGCAAGAGCACGTCCATGATGAACACGGACACATCCATGAGCACTCCCATGAACACGAGCATGGGCAAGATCACCATCACGCACACGTTCACCGCAATCTCGCAGACTGCCTGGCAATTTTGGAGGGCGGCAAGCTGACCCCCCGAGCGCTGGAGCTGGCCCGGCGGATCTTTACCGTCCTGGCAGAGGCGGAGAGCAAGGCCCACGGCGTGCCGGTGGAGGAAGTCTACTTCCACGAGGTCGGAGCAGTGGATTCCATTATCGACATCGCGGCGGCGGCGGTCTGCCTGGATAATCTCGGTGCGGACCGGCTGATCTTTGGGAACGTCCGGGAGGGGCGCGGGACCGTCTGGTGCCAGCACGGCCGCATGCCGGTGCCGGTGCCGGCCACTCTCAACCTGCTTACCGGGGCGGCCATCCCCTTCTCCATCTGTGATACGGAGGGAGAGATGATCACCCCTACGGGAGCGGCAATTATGGCAGCGCTGGGGGAATCCTTCACGCCGCCGGCCTCCATGCGGGTGCGGCGGGTCGGCATCGGCGCGGGGAAAAAGGATTTCCCTCACGCCAACATTCTGCGGATCTATGAGCTGGAAGAAGAGCCGGTCAGCGACCGGGTCCTCCTGATGGAAGCCAACATTGACGACGCCACCGGCGAGGAACTGGGCTATGCTATGGAAAAATTTTTGCAGGCCGGGGCTCTGGACTGCTGGTTTGAGCCAATCCAGATGAAAAAGAACCGTCCGGCGGTCAAATTCTGTGCCCTGGGACGGGAGACGGATAAGGAAATGCTGGCCTGCCTGGCGTTTGTGCACACCTCCACCATCGGAGTGCGGTGGATCCCCGTAGAACGGACGGTCTGCCGCCGGGAGATTCTTCCTGTGGAAACGCCCTGGGGTCCGGCACAGGCAAAACGCATAATCTACGGGGATCACGTGCGGACGGCAGCGGAGTACGAATCCGCCAAAGCGCTGGCGGAAAAGGAAGAGCTTCCTCTCCGGACGGTCCTGCGGGCCATTGAAGCGGCGGCGGAATAAAGATAAGAAAAACGGGATTCCGGCATATCGGAATCCCGTTTTGGCTTCCAGGCTGCTGAGTAGAATACCGCGCTATCATTAAAACAGTCGGTATGCTACGGAAACCGTCTCATCGGAAAATCTCAATTTTCACGACAATGCTCTCTGCAGATCCGAAATGAACCGGGCCTGCTGCTTTTTGAGATAAGACTTTGCAAACGGTTTTAAAAAGAACTTTTTTACAAATACCTTCTCCGTAAAATCAACTTCCGTTTCTTCCCCATTTTGGGTAAAGACACCGATCCAATGGCCTTTTATGCCGCTGTTTTCCAGATCAAATTCCCAGCGCTTATACGGCTCTGCAGCAGTAATCGTAAAGATTGTCGCAAAGCCCTTCTTTGTATATTCGACAAACTGCTTTTCACTCAGAATTTCTGTTTTGCTCAAATCGCTGCGCCATGCATAGCTTTCAACTTCTCTAACGGTTTCCCATACTTTATGAATATCACTTTGGATAACAGCTTTTATGTTCGAAGTTATCATTTTTACCGCCTCACATGGTCTGATCCCATTGAACAAGTTCTCTCTGCACACCTCAGTGTTCCTCCGGCGGAGTCAGCTCCAAAGCCTCGATGAGGTATCGCGGACGGGATTTGACTTCGATATAGATTTTGCCGATATACTCCCCGACCACACCCATGCAGAGCAGCTGGATGCCCCCCAGCAGCCAGATGGAAGCGATCGTTGCCGACCAGCCGATCACAGCATGACCCAGGAGCTTGACGATCAGGATATAGACCAGCGCCAGGATGCTTGCTACAAAAATCAGGAACCCAAGCACTGTCACCCAGCGGATGGGTTTGACGGAAAAGGAGGTGATGCCGTCAAAGGCAAAGGCCAGCATCTTTTTCAGGGGATACTTACTCTCGCCAGCGAAGCGTTCGCTCCGCTCATACTCCACCGTAGCGCTTTTGTAGCCGATGAGAGGGACGATCCCGCGAAGAAAGAGGTTCACCTCATCGAAATGCTCCAGGCCCTCCAGAGCGCGGCGGCTCATGAGGCGGTAGTCTGCGTGGTTGTAGACGATATCCACACCCATAAGCTTCATGAATTTGTAAAAGCCCTGGGCAGTGGCACGCTTGAAAAAGGTATCCTTTTCCCGGCTGGAACGGACGCCGTAGACTACCTCGCAGCCCTGGTCGAAGGCATCCAGCATTCGATCCATGGCGTCAATATCATCCTGGAGGTCTGCATCCATGGAAATTGCGGCATCACAAAGGGGCTTCGCCGTCATCAATCCGGCCAGAAGGGCGTTCTGGTGCCCACGGTTCCGGGAGAGCTTGACCCCGCCGAAGCGCGGATCCTGCTGGTGCAGGCCGGAGATGAGCTGCCAGGTCCGGTCCTTGCTGCCGTCATCCACAAAGAGCACCCGGCTGTCCGGGGAGATCCGGCCCTGGGTCTCCAAGGCGGTGAGCTTGGCCGCCAGGCGCTTGGAGGTTTCCGGAAGGACCTCCTCTTCGTTATAACAGGGAACTACTACATAAAGCGTTGTCATTCTTGATCCTCCACATCTTCTTCGGGATTTTCCGGATCAGCTTTCTCCTCGGACGGAGGCGCCAGCAGAACCGCTTGGATTTTTTGGGAAATACTCTGATTGTACGCCTCCGATGCAGGGATCCGGCAGGAGGCCGGTTCTGTGTTGAGATGCGCGTTGCGGCGCACCCGCCGTTCTGGATGCCTCCGGCGGATGAGCCAGACAGTCAGAAGGTAGACCAACAGCGCGCCAGCGGCGCCAATGGTGATGAAGATACCGGTCTGAAGGCCGGGAGTCTCATAGTCAAAGCGAATGGTGGACTCCCCCGCCGGAACCCGGACGGCCATAAAGCCCACGTTGGCCTTTTCGATCAGCACTGGTTCGCCATTGACAGTGGCCGTCCACCCTTCGTCATAGGGGACGCTGAAAAAAACCAGGTTTTCCCGGCTGAGATCAATCGCGGCAGTAAATCCCTGGTTGTCCCGGACGAAGGTGGAACAGGTTTCTTTCCGCCGCTCCTCGCAGACCCGTGCCAGACCGGAATCCGATATAGAGGGGAACTCGCTGTCCGGGAGCTTATCCAAAATGTCCCCGTTCCGGGCAGCGGCCTCCTCGTCCAGGTAGATGCCCGCCAGCATCAGGCGGTCCCGATTGGATTTGGCATAGGCGTCGAACTGTTCCTGATCCACGTAATAATCATAAGTGAACCCCATGGGGATGTAGTTGCTGCTCTCATAGATTTTCAGGTCGTTTTCCGTGGCCACATAGGTGTATCCGGGGGCAGTGGGCTCCTCCTTGTCCTCGTAGGTCAGGAGATATTTCACCGAGGTCAGCGGGCGCAGGCCCTCATATTTCTGCTCCGGACGGGAGCCAACGTTGCGGTCGTAGCCGATCGCGTCATAAAACTCGAATATCGATGCGGGTACCACAGACTGGAAGGCCTGAATCGTAGGAATCTGCCAGTACATGGGGAAATTGTCCATGCAGTTGTCTAGGTCTATTCGGTAAAAATGCTCGTTGTCGTCGGTGATCGTACTGAATTTTTCCCGGCCGTTAAGACCCATTTCAATCACCCGGTAGCTTGTGGTCTGGTTGCCCTTCCCCAGAGCCAGCATCAGCAGGGATGTCACAACGGAAACAAAGCAGACGGTCAGGGTCGTGGCCCGGAAAAAGGCCTTCCCTTTTAACTGGACCAGGAACCAGACCAGGACAACGCCCATGACCGCGATGATGACATAGGGCCAGAACCGTTCCTGATATTTGATGAGTTTGCCGAAAGTGAGGAGGCCCTCTTCATAAGAGGGGAAAATCCCCAGCACGGCAAAGGCCGCGATAACAATGGCGGTCCATCGGATCCCGAAGCGGAACTGCTCCCGGCATCGCTCCAGAGCGACGGCGGTCATCAGGGCCATGATCAGCACCGGCATATAGAACCACCGGGCGTAGTAGGATGAGTTGAAGGCCGAAAAAGCGCTGTTCAGGAAAGGGATCAGCGCCATGACGCCGCATACGCCGAAAAGGGCCTTGGCCCAGTGGCGGCGCCGGCCCTTGAAAAACGCCAGGACGCCGGTCATGGAAAACAGCGGCAGGAATGCCGACACAGAGGACCATTTGGCGTTGGAATCCGGAAAAAAGTTAGGATAGGCCGGGATGTCCGGCGGAAAGAAAAAGCTGCTGACAATCAGGCCATAACGCTGGACGTTTCCGTAAAAAATTCCGTTCCAGCCAAAGAGAAACTGGGAGGTCCGGGGATTCCCCAGAATGGCCAGCAGCCCCGGCGCCAGCAATGCCGCGGACAGAAGAAGGCCGATAACCGCCTCCAATGCGATGACTAAGAATTTCCGGACAGTCAGCTGGAACCCGGCGGGATTTTTTCGGTCGTAAACAGCGCGGAGGATGAAATAAATCACACAGAAGATAACTTCACCGAAGAAAAAGTAATAGTTGACCACCGCGCAAAGGCCGACAGCCAAGGCGAAAGCGCCGCGGCGGCCGTTGACCATGAACTCCTCCATCCCAACCAGGAGCAGTGGGAAAAAGGCGATGACCTCATGGAAATGATTAAAAAAAATGTTATAGATGCTGTAACCGGAAAAGGCGTAGAGCAGCGCGCCGATAACCGCATAATTGGGATTCCGGACAAACCGACGGATATAGGCATAGCCGGTAACAGCGGCTGTGGCGAACTTTAGCATGAGCAGCGGAGCCATCAGGTACGGAACCACGCTGTTTGGAAAAAGCAGCGTCAGCCAGAAATAAGGGCTGCCCAGCAGGTAGAACGCGTAGGAACCAACGAAATTCGCACCCAAATCGGTGTACCAGTTCCACAGAATATTTCCGGAACGAATAGAGTCATGACACATCCGATAAAACGGGATCTGCTGGACATTAAAATCGCCGTAGTAGACAAAATAGCCCTTATCCCAGATGAGAAACGGCAAAAAGAAAATAAGGCTGGTCAAAAGCCCCAGTCCGAAAACGATGGCGTACTGCCGGAGGGAAGCTTTCCGGTCCTGATTCAATCGATTCACTCCTAAACCATGCGTAATTACGGCCCGACGCGCCGCCGAAGCTCCGCGCAAACGGAACCGGAGTACCCAAGCCTAAGCTTTTCACGGGGAAAAGCTTACCAAGTTATTATAACACATTTTTTTCCATTTTAAAATGGACTTGTCTCATTATTTTTGGTAAAATAATGCTGAATAAGATTTTGATCTCCAACGAAAGGAAGCGGATCCATGAACAACAGCTTTTACGCGCTGGTCCTGCGGATGAAATACATCGATCGCTGGGGGCTGATGCGGAATACCTTCAGCGACAACCTGGCGGAGCACAGCCTCGACACCGCGATCCTGGCTCACGCCCTCTGCCTTATCGGGAACGAGTATTTCAGCAGATCGCTGGATGCGGAGCGCTGCGCGGTGCTGGCGCTTTTCCACGACGCCGGTGAAATCATCACCGGCGATATGCCCACCCCTATCAAATACCGCAGCGAAGCTCTCCGAGGGCTCTACCGGGAGGTGGAGGAGGCGGCGGAGCAGGAGCTTGCCGGGCGGCTCCCGGAGCGGCTTCAGTCCCATTACGGAAAAATTTTCGCCATGGAGGACTCCGACGCCGTGCTGAAGCCCTATGTCAAGGCAGCGGACAAGCTGTCCGCCTATATCAAATGCCTGCAGGAAACGCAGTCGGGCAACCGGGAGTTCTCTCACGCCCTGTCCTGCCAGGAAAAGGCGCTGCAGGATTTGGCGCTGCCCGAGGTCGGGTTCTTTTTTGAGCACTGCATCCCGGCCTTTTCCCAAAATCTTGACGAGCAGCAGGAACTCCCCCGCTTTTGAACGCGAAAAAGGGAGGCAAGTTTCCTTGCCTCCCCCAGATTCAGGTGGATTAGCCTTCCTCTTTCATTTTCGCAAAGCATTCGCTGCAGTACACGGGGCGATCCTCGCGGGGTTTGAAGGGAACCTTCGCTTCGCAGCCGCAGGAGGCGCAGATAGCAGTGAACATCTCTCTCTGGGCCTTGGTGTTGTTCTTGCGGGCGTTGCGGCACTCTTTGCATCTCTGGGGCTCGTTCTCAAAGCCTCTCTCCGCATAGAATTCCTGCTCGCCGGCGGTGAACACGAAATCTTGGCCGCACTCTTTGCATTTCAGGGTTTTGTCTTGGAACATGATAAAATACCTCGCTTAGGATAAAAATTTTTTGCCCGCAGACGGATTTGCACCGCCACCTTTGTCTTTGCAACGCTCTGCGATTAAGCTATTGGGGCAGATTGGGAAGAGGGGGGTAGGACGCGGGCCAAGGCTCACGCCCGATGGATGGACTTCAGTTTCCTCCGGACACGCTGCAGAGCATTGTCAACGGACTTCAGCGAGATATGCAGGGAATCTGCGATCGTCTGATAATCGCAACCGCCGAGATGGGAAAACAAAATCTTCCGCTCTAAGGGGGAGAGTACGTTGTTTACATCCTCCAGGACCGCCGCGAGGCTTTCCTTGTCGATAAAGATTTTTTCCGGAGTCTGTTCGTCAGAATTTTCCGCAGCTTCTTCAAGGGGGATGCTGTTATTCAGGATGCCGGCCTTTTTGCTGGAGCTTTTTTCCACAGCCTTCAGCATTCGATTCTTAATACAAACCGACGCATAGGAACTGAATTTGGCGTCTGAACCGGGGACATAATTCCGGACCGCATCCAAAAAGCCAATGGAGCCTTCCTGAATCAAATCATCCGGATCGAGTACGCCCCGAAACTGGTACGCATACCGATTGATCAACGGGATATACCGGGATAGTAAGATTGCAGCTGCATCTCCATCGCCTTCGCGATAAAGAGCCAAGAGCGTCTCATCCGCAGCCATGGGGCCGCCAATAGAGCCGGAAAGGGCTTTTTCCATGCCAGATTCACCCGAATTCAATACGATAGAAATATCATACCCTACTTCTTAAAAAATGTCAAGAGTTTTTATGAATTTTTTGAAACTTCTCTTGATTTCTTAATAAAAAAACTATATACTTAGTACAAG
>CAKXAF010000022.1:12067-15552 GCA_934869045.1 uncultured Nitrososphaerota archaeon
CTTTTTTATGGTATGCCCTCGCTGCGGACACGACGTCACAGGGGCGTTTTGCAGCAACTGCGGAACCCCGGCAACCCCTCCCCTGCCTTCCGGCCGGCAGACCTTCCAGCAATTTCAGGTTCCACCCGGACAACAGAACCGGGATAATAAAATCATCCCGCTGATCTGCCTGATCGGTGTGGCAGTCTTTGCGGTCATCTTCCTAGTTTATTTTGGGATCGTCCTGTTTATGTCCGTCTTGCCGATCCTTTTTGCGATGCGCGATTATTATGTCCCTTACGGCGGATACTACGATTCCTATTAACTGTGGCGCTGTCCGAAAAGGATCCGTACCTTCCTTTGAAAAAGAAAAAGAGGGTGAATCGCTTCACCCTCTGCCATTTTACGAGTTCATCGAAAAGGGACCAGCCACACATAGCACGATCATTTCCGGTAATCGTGTAGAAACTCCTGCGCCATATCCGCAGCATTATATGAGTGCCTGCCACAAAGAAAAGTTTTTCAAGCGATTTTATTATAGCATACTCCGCTCAAAAAAGCAAGGCTTTTTTGAAATTTTAAAATTGATTTAAATCAAAGAGGACTACCACAGTCAGGGAGCCGGAAAACAACGGCTGTAATACTTTGAAGAGAACGCTTCTGCCTACTCCTCCACAAAGTATTTTCTAACGGTAAAGGATTATATGAAGGGTTGGGATATCAACAGGCGGGCCGCCTGCCGGATTTCTATAAGAAGGGCATATCCTGCTGTCTGATGACGAAAGAAATAGCCCGGTAAAGTTCCATCGCCTGAATACAGCAGCAAAGAGACCGAAAGCTTCGTTGCTTTCGGTCTCTTTGTTACAGAGAAGGAAAAACCGGCCAAAGCGCTGCGGCATGCGGCCCGGCACGTACTGCAGCTGATTTTATTCAGCCTGTGCCGCGCGGTAATTCATATAATCCGTGTAGAGCTTTACCGAGGAAGGGTGGCCCGCAAAGGCGCTGGTGCCGGGTTTGTTCATCATACCGGGATACTCGTAAATCAGGATCTCCTCCACATAGGGGGAAACCGCTTCCAGCTGCTTCTGCAGCCGCTCAAAGGGGGCGGGCAGCAAGGCGGAATGGTAGACCTGGCCCTCAAATTCGAACACTTCGACATCGGCCCAGAGCCTGGCCCGGCCCGCCTTATCGTGGACCCGCTTTAGAGCCTCATAAAACCCGGCGCTCTCCTCCAAGCGGGTCTTCTGCACACCAATCTCGTCCTGGTAGGCCATGAAATCGATATCCAAGCTTTCCAGGTCGCGGACATACTGATCGTCGGCAATGACGTCCCGGGTTCCGTAAGGGCCGATGAGGGTCTTGAAGCGCGCCCCCATTTTGTGGACCTCAGCGGAGGAAAGGTTGACGTACTTTTGAAATTCCGCAGACATATGGCCGTTGATCCAGGTTTCATCGGGATAGTACCAGCCGTAAAAGCTTTTGTGGCTGCCGTAAAGGGCGGCCAGCTCGTCGATGGCCTGGAGCATCCGGGAAAGGACCGCTGTGTCGGTCATATTGCCGATCGGATCCGTCCAGTCGCCGTAAAAACCAGTGCCGATGAACACCTTCAGATCCAGCCGGTCGGCTTCGTCCAGCAGCACCTCGATGGGATCGGTGCAGCCGATCTGCCATTCCGGAAAAATCCCGGTTTTAAAATATGCTTTAAAATGGAGGGCCGTCGCCAGGAGCACAATGTACTTCATGCCGGCTTCTTTCATTTCCCGAAGCTTTTCCCGCCACTGGTTCTCTGTAAAAGCGGTGAGGGTATCGTTCCAATACTTTCCCTCCGCCACATTGTGGTGCAGAAATTCAAACCAGGTTCCGGTGATGGGTTTTGTGAGAATCATAGAGGTTCCTCCTATCTTTGCGCGAAGGCGTCCCGCAGCTTCAGAGCCAGGGCCGCGTCATTGGAGATGATGTTATCAACGCCGAAAGCGAGCATCCGGTTAATATCCTCCTCGCCGTCCACGGTCCAGACATTGACGGCGATGCCCAGGCTGTGGGCCTTATCTACCAGGGCCTGATCCACCAGGTGATAATCCGCGTGAAGAGCGTCGCAGCCCCAGGAGGCGGCATAATCGACCATATCCTTCCCCAGAGTGACGCTGTAAAGCGCGCCCACAGCAAACTCCGGATACCGCTCTTTGATATTCTTCAGGACAAAATGATTAAAGGAAGAGATGATGCAGCGTTGCTCCATCTGATACTCCCGCAGCATGGCGATGACCGCATCCTCCACCCCGGTGAGGAATCCGGTGCCGGCCTTAATCTCCACATTCAGGACGATCTGGTTTCCCTTAAGGAATTCCAAAAGCTCCCGGAAGGACGGGACTTTTTCCGAACGGTACTCCTCGGAAAAGCCAAGCCCGGCGCTGAAAGCCCGCAGCTGCTCAAAGGTATAGCCGTAAATAGAACCGCTGCCCTCCACAACGGTGCGGCCCAGCCGGTCGTCATGATGAACAGCGAGGTTTCCGTCAGCAAGAAGATGGACGTCCATCTCAATGCCGTCTGCATGAAGCTCTTCCGCGCGGCGGAAAGCTGCCATGGTATTCTCGGGGCGTTCTTTGCTGGCCCCACGGTGCGCTTGGATTTTTGTCATACCAATACCCCTTTTCCTGCGTCGATTCTAGGCTCATTATAGACCTTTTCCAGACAAAAGGCAAGAATCCCCTCTGTGAAAAGCAAATTGAAACCATATAAATTAGGTTTTTGGAGCTGTGACTACTGGCCGCTATCCTGAGCCCCGATCTTTTCCGCCAGCTCGGTTAGGTAGATCCAGCGCTCCGTTTTACGATCCAACTCGGCGGAAAGGGCTTCTTTCCGGGCTGTCAGCTCCTGGAGCTTTTGGAAATCACTGGCGTTCTCCCCAAGAAGGCGATCCGTTTCGGCAATCCGGGCCTCCAATTCCTCAAGATCCCGGTCGATGGTTTCATATTCTTTCTGCTCTTTAAAGGTGAATTTCAGCTTCTGCTCATGGGCGCCGCGGTAGCGGGATTCCGGCTTCTTTTCCCTGGCCTGGACGGAGGCCGTTTCCTCCTGCCGGGCGAGGTAATCCGTATATCCGCCCAAGCAGCGTCGGATGCTTCCATCCGGCTGGAAGGCGCAGATGGTATCTGCCACGCGGTCCAGGAAATACCGGTCGTGAGAGACAGCGACAACCGCTCCGGGGAAACCCTCCAGATAGTCCTCCAAAATCCGCAGGGTAGAAATGTCCAGGTCGTTGGTAGGCTCGTCCAGAAACAGGACGTTCGGCGCTTCCATTAAAATTCCCAGAAGGAACAGCCGGCGGCGCTCCCCGCCGGAAAGCCGCCGGATCTCCGTATAATGGAGCGCGGGCCGGAAAAGGAACTTCTCCAGCATCTGGGCGGCAGTCAAACGGCCGCTGCCGGTGTCCAGGGTTTCACCATAGCCCCGAAGATAGTCGATGACCTTCTGGGAGGGATCCATCTCCCTGCCCTCCTGTGAAA
>CAKXAF010000023.1:0-1095 GCA_934869045.1 uncultured Nitrososphaerota archaeon
ATTATGTAGTTTCCATAACTCCAGTGGGAGGCTGCCTTAATGACCGTACCTGACGCAGCCGCCACGATTCCAGCTCCATAACAGCCGCCGCCGCTGATATCGATGCCCGTATGCATGGAACCCCAGCGGGGTCCGTACCCCGAAGTAATGGTGCTGTATCCCGGCAGCGGCCAAATGAAGCCGCTGTCCTTCATAGAGGAGTTGCTGGAATTGCTGGCCTGTGCCGCCAGTTCAGCGTAGATCGCATCAATCTCTCCCTGAACCTGAGAGGCTTCTTTTTTCTTCGCCTCCAAATTTGCCTCAAACTGCTGCTTTTCCAGTTCAATGTCCTGCATCGCTGTTTTGCTTTCTTCATAAGCAGCCTGGAGCTCCTGGTTGGTCTGCTGCAGCGCAGCTTTGCTGGCTGTTACTTGAGACTGCTGCTCCTCAATGTCCGCCTTGATTCGCTCGACCTGGGTTTTTTGATTGGTGATGCTTCGCTTTTGGGTCTCCAGGGAGTCCAAAAGCTCCGTATCGTGGGCGGTAATCGCCTTCATCATCTCAATGTTGGTCAAGAAATCCGCAAAGCTGTCCGCCGCGAAGAGCATCTCCAAGGTCGAGGTCTCCCCCGCCATGTACATCGCCCGCATCCGCTGCTTGTACTGCTCATAGGTCGCGTCGATTTCCTGCTCCTTTGCGTCCAGCTCCTCACTCTTTTGGGTCAATTCCTGCTCTTTAGCCGTCAGGTCTTCAGACAGAAGATTCAACTCCTGTTCCATGACGCCTACCTTCTGCAGGTTGAGCTGGATTTGCTGGTTCAGTGAATTCTGATACTGCTCCTGTTTGGCAATATCATTCTTCGCGGCCGTCAGCTGTTTCTGAACCTGGTTGATTTCGGACTGCAACTGCTGCTTCTTGCTTTGCAGGCTGGAGAGCGAGGACGCATGTACATTCGTACCCGGCGCCGTATAGGTCACCGCCGAAACCGCAATGCAAAGGGCCAGCGCGGCAGCAGCCGCTTTTCGAAAGCGCATAATCGGAATCTCCTTTCACAAAAGGCAGATCAATACCTTACAAAATTAGCCGGGTCCTGGCGGACTCCGTTATAATAAACTT
>CAKXAF010000023.1:1105-3203 GCA_934869045.1 uncultured Nitrososphaerota archaeon
CTGTAACATTACCCGTCGCACCGACCTTTGCAATTACGTCCCCCTGGCTGACGGTCTGGCCCGGGCTGACCAGCACCTGAGCGCAATGGGCGTAAAGCGTCACGTAACCATCCCCATGGTTGATCACCACGTTATTGCCATAGCTCCAGTGCGTCATCGGGCTGACAACTACGCCAGACTTTGCCGCGACAATGCTGGATCCGTAGACGCCGGAGCCTCCGATATCCAATCCCGTGTGGAAATCGGATTGATTCCACCGCCAGCCGTAAGGCGAATTGATGTGAGACCATCCCGGCAGCGGCCACAGGAAACCCTGCTCTGTGACGACATTGCCTCCGCCTTGATTCTGCGCGTTCTGCTCTGCGATCTTGGCCAGTAGCTCCTCGATTTCATGATCGATCTCCTGGGCCTCTTTCAGCCGCTGTTCGCGGTTGGCCTCAAAATTCGCGCGTTCCTGCTCCAAATCCTGGGTGGCCGTCTTGCTCTGCTGATAGGCCGTCTGGAGCTGTTGGTTGGCTGCCTCCATCTCCTGCTGGCTGGCGATAACTTCCGCCTGCTGACCCTCCAAATCCGCTTTGGTCTGCTCCAGTTGGGTATACGCATTCTGAAGCTCACTCTTCTGCAGCTCCAGATTTTCGGCCAACTCGGTATCGTGAGCGGAAATCGCCTTGATCATCTGAATATTCGTCAGAAAATCCGCAAAACTGTCCGCGGAAAAGAGCATTTGCAGAGTCGAGGTTTCACCCATCATATACATGACCCGCATCCGCTGCTTGTAAGTTTCATATGTGCCGGTAATCTCTTCCTCCTTGCCGGCGATCTCGGTTTCCTTCTCGGCAAGCTCGTTTTCTTTTTCCAGCAGTTCACTAGACAACACAGCCAGCTGCTGCTCCATGACGCTTAGCTTTTCCTGATTCAGCTTGATCTTCTGGGAAAGCGCAGTCTGGTACTGCTCCTGTTCTGCGATATTGTATTTGGTTTCTTTCAAATCCGCTTCAATCTGAGCAAGTTCTTTCTCAATCTGAGACTTCTGCATTTCCAAGTCTGATTTTTCAGAGGAAAGAGATGCATTGACCTTCAACTCGATGCAAAAATCGGAAAAGGACCCAGCCAGCCCAATGCACAGCGCAGAAAGAAGCGCCGCTGTTCTTTTGGCCCGCATATGACCCCTCCCCTCAAACCTTCAGATGACCACGCATACTGAAGGTACTGCCGATACCGCCCGTCAACACGCCGGCCAGCAGGAATCCCCCCATCAGCTGATAAGAAATGTCTTTGAATGGGACGATGTGCTGGGTGATGGAAGCCAGCCACGAAGTGGATTCGGTGGTCATCGCATGGATAAAAACGGTGTAACCTCCCCAAATCGCGAAATATGCTACAACTGCGGCAATAATGCCCAGCAATACCCCTTCCACCAGAAATGGGATCCGGATAAATGTGTTGGTTGCCCCAACATATTTCATGATATTGATTTCCTTGCGGCGGTTAAAAACCGATGCGCGGATGGTATTTGTAATGATGACCAGCGAAACGATCACCAGGGCAAGGATCACCGCTCCACCCAGGGTGTTGACCATCCGGCGCACACTGACCAGTGTCTTAGCCAGGTCCGTCGGCGCCTGAACATCGTCCACGTAATCCATCCGGCGGATAGACGCCAGCAAAATGTCAACCTTCTCGGGGCTGGATATCTTTGCCCGGAAGCTGGCAGGGAGATAATGGTTATCCTCCATTCCCTCCAGAATATCCGCCTTGTCCCCCAGCTTTTCCTTGTATTCCGCAAAAGCCTCGTCCCGGGAGACATAGGTAATCTCACCCAAGCCGTCCAGGGAAGCCAGGTCGTCTTTCATGACGCTCATATATTCGTCGGGAGTATCCAACGCCATAAAAACGACAATCTCGTTCTGCTGGCCCATATACTCCACGATGCTGTCCACATTGATGCTGAACAAAACGGCAAACCCAACGATCAGAAGGCAGGCGATCAGCGTGCCTACCGATGCAATGGTCATCATCCGGTTGTTCCAAAGATTTTTTACGCCGTTTTTCACTAAGTACCGGAAACTACTTGCTCTCATTGGCTCCTCCTATGTAA
>CAKXAF010000023.1:3213-15535 GCA_934869045.1 uncultured Nitrososphaerota archaeon
ACCCCATCCTCAATATTGATGGTGCGTCCGCCGAAATATTTTACCATTTCGTGTTCGTGGGTGACCATTACGATGGTGGTGCCGCAGCGGTTGATACCGCGGAGCATTTCTACGATTTCATAGGAAAATTCCGGGTCAATGTTGCCGGTGGGCTCGTCCGCAATAATCAAGGGCGGGTCGTTGACCAGCGCCCGGGCCAATGCGACCCGCTGCTGCTCGCCCCCGGAAAGCTCATAAGGGTATTTCCGCGCCTTATCATGGAGTTCCATAAGTTCCAGCACATAAGGAACCTGCTGCCGGATCAGCTTGCTTGAGGCATCCGTCACCCGGAGACTGAACGCCACGTTGTCATAGACTGTCATATTTGGGATCAGCCGGAAATCCTGGAACACCACGCCGATGCTCCGCCGGAATTTCGGAATCTGCCCGTTTTTCATACGGTTAAGGTTATAGCCATTGACGATGACCGTTCCTTCGGTCGCCTGGGTCTCCCGCAGGAGGAGCTTAATGATCGAGCTTTTCCCAGCACCAGAAGAGCCGACAATAAAAGCGAACTCGCCATTGTCGACCCGGAGGTTAATATCGTGCAGCGCCTCTGTCCCATTCTCATAGGCAAACGAGACGTTTATCAAATCAATCATGCACCCGCATCCTTTCTCACGCCCAAATCACTGCCGCAAAAGAAAACCGGAACCCTCTCTTTCTGTGACGGCGTTTTTCGCCGCAGGTCCCGGTAAATCCGGCGGAGGAGGACAGCCGGAAGGCTGCCCATCCGTCCGCCGGAAATCGGCTAGAACTTCATGGGATTCGAAGTCAGGTACTTCTTGACCATCAGCGCAATCTTGAAGATGATCGCATCGTCAAATTCCCGCAAATCCAGACCGGTGAGCTTTTTGATCTTCTCCAGGCGGTACACCAGGGTATTACGATGTACAAAGAGCTTCCGGGAGGTCTCGGAGACGTTCAAGTTGTTTTCGAAGAAACGGTGGATGGTGAAGAGGGTCTCATGGTCCAGAGAATCAATGGAACCCGTTTTAAAGACCTCTTTCAGGAAGGTCTCGCAGAGGGTGGTGGGCAGCTGGTAAATCAGCCGGGCAATACCCAGGTTGTCGTAGCTGACGATAGACTCATCCGTGTCAAAAACCTTGCCGACCTCCAGGGCGATCTGTGCCTCCTTAAAGGAGCGCGCCAGGTCCTTGACCCCGACTACAGCAGTGCCGATGCCGACGACCGCCTTGGTATAGAACTCAGAGCTGAGGGTGTCAACGATAGACCGCGCCAGTTTCTCCAGGTCCTTGGACTCGATGCCTGCTTTGATTTCCTTGATAAGCACAATATCCGTCTCGCTGATATTGAAGACAAAATCCTTCTGCTTGTCCGGGAAGAGATTCTGAATGACCTCATAAGCGGAGACGTCGTTGGTGGAAACGACCCGGATCAGCAGAGCTACCCGGTTGACGTCGATGTTGAAATGCAGCTCCCGGGCCTTGATGTAGATGTCGCCGGGCAGGATATTGTCCAGAACTACATTTTTAATGAAGTTATTGCGGTCATATTTCTCATCGTAGTATTGCTTGATGCTGGAGAGGGAGATGGCCAGAATCGCCGCATAGCGGGCGGCCATATCATCGGTGCCCTCGACAAAGACAGCATAGTCCGCCTTGATGTGCGGCCCGAAGGGCTTGTAGGTGTAGCCGTCCCGGACAAAGACATCATGGGAGTCGCCGAAATCCGCCGCATAATAGTCACTGCTGGTTCCGATCTTGGAAAGGTCGCTGCACGCAATGATCGCAGCCGTCTCATCGATTACGCCGATCACACGATCGATCGTATCGCGCATTTGATGGACAACGCCTTGGAAAAGACGATTAGACATAAATTTCTACCCCTTTATTCAAGAAATTTGATTTCGGGTATCATCCCGCGGGCAGCGCCGGAAAAGCCCGCAACAACCCCAAGTATACACATTTTATATTATCTCATTTTCCGAAAAAAAGCAAGGAATTCCGGCATTTTTTTGGAACTTTTTCGTTCCGAAACAAAAAGTAACAAATAATTACGTTATCTATTACAAATGGTAACAGATTTTTCAAGCAAGTTTGTTACAAAAACTTGAACATTTTTGGAAATTCCGATGTTTTTTGCTGTGCTTCATAAAGAAATAAAAAAATAATTTCAAAAGCCTTGCATTTTCCAGAAAGATGTGATATACTATTGCAAGATAGAATAGGAAATGATAGAAAGGCTGGGAACTTCCCGGTCTTTCGTTTATGTTGGGACAAATTTGGTCCCGGCAGTCATTTACCTCTAAAAGCGAGAAAGGTTGAAAGCATGAGCAAAAGCAGCATCATTGCAAGCGTCTGGAAGCTGGCCGAACCCATTGAGAAAGAACTGGGGCTCACCCTCTGGGACGTCCGCTTTGAAAAGGAAGGCGCAAGCTATTTTCTCCGCATCCTGATTGATAAGGAAGGCGGTGTGGACATCAACTCCTGTGAAGCGATGAGCCGGCGGATCGATCCTCTTCTGGACGAAGCCGACCCCATTCCCCAGAGCTATTATCTGGAGGTATGGTCTGCGGGAATGGACCGCGCATTGGAGCGGGATTTCCATTTTGAGCAGACACTGGGCCAGAAGGTCACGGTCGGTCTCTTTCAGCCGCTGAAGGGCGAAAAGGAACCGGTATGTACTTTAAAGGAATACCGAGGCAAGACCATTGTCGTCACAGATTCCGACGGGGAAGACCATGAGCTGGTCCTCTCGGAGCTCCGCTTCGTCCGACGCAAGGATGAGATGCCGTTTTAACGAAAAGAATGCCGTTCATAAAATTGGAGGATCACCATGAACACCAAAGAAATGAAAGATTTTTTTGACGCGCTTCAGCTTTTGGAGATGGAAAAGGGCATAAGCGCCGACTATCTCGTCGAAAAAATCACCAATGCCATTGTCATCGCCGTCAAGCGGGATTATCAGGTCACGGACAACGTCAACGTCGTCATCAATCCGGAGCGCGGTCAGTTTACTGTTTCCATCACAAAAATGGTAGTGGACGAGTATGTAGAGGATCCGGAGACAGAGATCCTGCTGGATGAGGCGGTTGCCTACGACCCTGCCGCCCGGGTAGGCCAGCCGATTGAGATCCAGCTGGACACCAAGCAGTTCGGACGGATTGCGGCCCAGACGGCCAAGCACGTCATCCGCCAGGGAATCCGGGAGGCGGAGCGTTCCCAGATGGTCGCCCAGTTCCAAAATAAGGTTTACGAAATTGTCAGCGCAGTGGTCCAGAAAATCGAGCCGGCCACCGGCAACGCCACCGTGGAGATCGACCGGAACGAAGTGCTTCTTTTCAAAAACGAGCAGCTTCCTAACGACAACTTAAAGGAAGGGGACCGCATCAAGGTCTATGTCGTCGACGTTGTGAACCTGGAAAAGCGCTGTTCCCTGAAGATTTCCCGGACCCATAAAGATCTGGTCAAGCGGCTGTTTGAGCGGGAAGTCCCCGAGGTCTTCGACGGAACCGTCGAAATCAAGGCCATCTCCCGGGAAGCCGGCTCCCGGACCAAAATGGCGGTCTGGAGCAAAAACCCCGACGTCGACCCCATCGGCGCCTGCATCGGCCCAAAGGGAAGCCGGATCTCTGCCGTCGTCGCGGAGCTGAAGGGCGAGAAGATCGACATCGTAAAATACAGCGAGGACGACGCCGAATTCATCACCCAGGCCCTCTCCCCCGCCACTGTTCTGGGGGTGGAGATCCTGCCGGGGGACGAAAAGATCTGCCGGGTCACCGTCCCTGATAACCAGCTGTCCCTTGCCATCGGCAATAAGGGCCAAAACGCCAAACTCGCCGCCAAGCTGACCGGATACAAAATCGACATCCGGCCGGAAAGCGGCATCCTGGATACCGAAAAAGCCGCGAAGGATCCTTCCCCCGCGGAGGAACCCGCGGAAGAGGCCCCCTCCGCCGCGGAATAAACGGCCTTTTGGTTCAGGAGAAAGGAGACTGTTATGCAAGTAAAACGTGTCCCGCTGCGGATGTGCACCGGCTGCGGAGAGATGAAACCCAAAAAGGAGCTTGTCCGTGTCGTGAAACCGCCGGAGGGCGAGGTTTCCCTCGACCTGACCGGTAAAAAAGCCGGGCGCGGCGCTTACGTCTGCCCTTCTCCCGAATGTCTGAAAAAGGCCCGGAAAAACCGCCGGATCGAGCGCTCCTTCCAGTGCAAAATCCCGGATGAGATCTACGACGCCATGGAGGCGGAGCTGGAAAAGCACCAGAGCTGACCCCTCCAATGACCTATGGAAAGGAAGATTTGAAAAATTTGAACCGGTTTGATTCCACCCTTTCCCTATGTATGCGTGCAAAACGCCTTACTTATGGATTCGACACGGTAAAAGCCGCCGCAGGGCGCGGAGAGGTTTTCCTCCTGCTCACTGCCGCGGACCTTTCGCCCAAGACCATCAAGGAAGTACGCTTCCTTGCCGGAAGGCTCTCCATCCCCTGCTACTCCCTCCCCCAGACCCTGGAGGAGATGCCGCAGTTGATCGGGCGCAAAACCGGAGTGATCGGCGTAACCGACCAGGGATTTGCCGCGAAGCTGACGCTCGCCCACAACGAAACGGAGGATACGATTCTATGACATTAAAATATCGCGTACACGAAGTCGCTCGGGACTTGAATGTCTCCAAAAAAGAAATCATCGACCTGCTGGACAGCTATTTCGGCGGAGAGCCCCGCAAGCATGCCACCGCTCTCACCGAGGAAGAGCTGAACGTAGTTTTTGAGCACTACACCCAGGGTAAACAGGTTCCAAATTTTGACCAGTATTTCGCCAATAAGGAAAAATCGCCGGTGTTGGTTGAAAAGGCCAAAGCGGAAGCGGAAAAGCAGGCCGCAAAGACTGCTGCCCCTAAGGCTCCGACCCCGAAAGCGGCGGAAACCAAGGCAGTTCCCGCCCCGAAAGCACCGGAAGTCAAGGCAGAAGAACCAAAGTCCGCACCGATCCCCAAGGTCCCAGAGGTCAAGGTGGCGGAGACGAAACCCGCCCCGGCGTCCAAGGCTCCGGAGGCTAAGACTGAGGAGTCCAGGCCCGCTCCAAAAGCGCCGGAAGTCAAGGCGGAAGAACCAAAGCCCGTACCCAAAACCCCCGAAACGCCCAAAGCAGCCGCACCTGCCCAGCAATCCGCCCGGCCCGGCTTCCAGGGGAACCGCCCCGCATCGCAGAACGGCGACCGTGGATTCCGCAGCGACCGTCCCCGCAGCGATGGCGGCAATTTCTCCGGCGGACGCACCCAGTCCGGCCCGCAGAACGGCGGACGCCCACAGAGCGGCGACCGATTTGCCCGTCCCAGCTTCGGCAACGACCGGAGCAGCCGTCCCGACAGCCGGGATAACCGCGACCGCGGTGGACGTCCCGGTCAGGATCGCCGCACCGGCTTCAACAGCACACCGGCAAAACCGGCCGCTCCCGCAAAGCCACCGGTTCCGGTTGTTCCCACCGAGCCGGTGGAAAAAGAGCGTACCGTCCGCCACGTGGATACCCGCACCGGAGACGTCAACCTGGACAAATACAATGAACGCTATGAAACCATTGCTCCGCAAACTCCCGGCGGCCGCGACAACCAGCAGCGCAAGCAGAAAATCAAACAGAAATCCCAGACTAAGAAAAAGGACCGCTTTTCGGCAAAGCGGGAGACTGAGGCGGAAAAACTCCAGCGCCTTGCTTTGGAGCGCGCCCGCAAGCAGCAGCTCAAGGTCCTGATCCCCGACGAAATTACCGTATCTGAGCTGGCGACCCGCCTGAAGGTCACAGTCTCCGACGTCATTAAAAAGCTGATGATGATGGGCGTTATGGCCGCCCAGAACGAGGTTATCGACTTCGACACCGCCTCCCTGGTTGCCATGGAGTACAACGCCAAAATCGAGAAGGAAGTTATCGTCACCATCGAGGAGCAGCTCATTAAGGACGAGGAGGACTCCTCGGAGGATCTGGTGGAAAGAAACCCCGTCGTTGTGGTCATGGGTCACGTCGACCACGGCAAAACCTCCCTCCTGGACCGCATCCGCAACGCCCACGTCACCGACACCGAAGCCGGCGGCATCACCCAGCACATCGGCGCGTACCGCGTCAAGGTCGGCGAGCATTACGTCACCTTCCTGGACACCCCCGGCCATGAAGCCTTCACCGCCATGCGCGCCCGGGGCGCCGCCGTCACGGACATCGCTATTCTGGTCGTCGCTGCGGACGACGGCATCATGCCTCAGACCGTCGAGGCCATCCACCACGCTAAGGCTGCCGGTATCTCTATCATCGTCGCCATCAACAAGATGGATAAACCCCATGCCGACCCCGAACGCGTCAAGCAGGAGCTGACGGAATACGAACTGGTCCCCGAGGAATGGGGCGGCGACGTCATCTGTGTTCCGGTGTCCGCCGCAACCGGCCAGGGCATTGACGAGCTGCTGGAAAATATCACCCTGGTGGCTGAGGTCCAGGAACTGAAGGCCAACCCCAACCGCCTCGCCAAGGGCAGCGTTATTGAGGCGCGGCTGGACAAGGGCCGCGGCCCTGTCGCCACCCTGCTGGTCCAGAACGGTACTCTCCACTCCGGCGATATCATCATTGCCGGCACCTCTGTGGGCCGTGTGCGTCAGATGCGCAACGACCGCGGGCAGGTGGTTGAAACCGCCGGCCCCTCCATTCCGGTTGAGATCACCGGCATGACCGAAGTTCCCGCCGCAGGCGATATTTTCAATGCTGTCGAAGACGAGCGCCTGGCCCGGGAGCTGGTCGAACAGCGCCGCAGTGAACAGAAGGAAGCCCAGTTCAAGTCCTACCAGAAGGTCACCCTAGATAATCTCTTCAGCCAGATCGCTGAAGGCGAGATGAAAGAACTTCCGCTGATTGTCAAGGCCGACGTCCAGGGCACCGCGGAAGCCGTCAAACAGTCCCTGGAAAAACTCTCTACCGATGAGGTACGAGTCCGGGTCATCCACACCGGCGTGGGAGCGATCAACAACTCCGACATCATGCTGGCAAACGCCTCCAACGCCATCATTATCGGCTTCAATGTCCGCCCTGACCCAAACACCAAGGCTGCCGCCGAGGAGCAGAACGTAGAACTCCGTCTCTAC
Source organism: uncultured Nitrososphaerota archaeon (assembly GCA_934869045.1). Classification (GTDB taxonomy): domain Bacteria; phylum Bacillota; class Clostridia; order Oscillospirales; family Ruminococcaceae; genus Merdivicinus. Next base: position 10,340 of record CAKXAF010000023.1, read on the forward strand.
CGCATCATCTATGACGCCATTGAAGAGGTCAAATCCGCCATGAAAGGGATGCTTGCCCCCAAGACCCGCGAGGTGGAAATGGGCCGCATCGAAGTCCGTCAGGTCTATAAGATTACCAACGTGGGCACTGTCGCCGGCTGTTATGTCCTCGATGGAAAAATTGCCCGCAACGCCCAGATCCGGGTGGTCCGGGACGGCATCATCATCGCGGTGGACGCCATCGCCTCCCTCAAGCGCTTCAAGGATGACGCCAAAGAGGTCGCCCAGGGCTACGAGTGCGGCGTAACGCTTGCCAAGTTCAACGACATCAAGGAAGGCGACATCTACGAAGCCTTCACCATTGAGGAATACCGGGACTAAGTGTCCCGTATACACGGGGGTGGGCTGCCAGGTCCGCCCCCTTTCCGTTCCTCCTCTCTCAGAAAGGAAAAATTATGCCCAGTTATAAAGTCGGACGCCTGTCCGAGGATTTAAAGCGGGAACTGAGCGCACTTTTCCGGGAAATCAAAGACCCACGGGTCTCCCGGATGCTCAGCATCATCCGCTGCGAGGTCTCCGGCGACCTCTCTCACTGCAAGGTCCACGTTTCCGCCCTGGAAGGCGAAGCCGCGACCAAAGAATCTATCAAGGGGCTGGTTTCCGCTTCCGGGTTTCTCCGCCGGGAGATCGCCAACCGCCTTCATCTCCGCAAATGCCCGGAGCTGCACTTCATCGCCGACGGCTCCATCGCCTACAGCGCCAAAATCAACGAAATCCTCCAGGATTTGGACGGGAAAGATCCCTCCGGTGAATCCGGCGGGGATGACTGAGACCATTCAGAAAGGCGGTTGCCCTATGGATATCAACTGCAAAGAAGCTGCCTCGTTTTTAAAAGCTTCCGAAGATATTCTCATCCTCTGCCACCGAAATCCCGACGGCGATACCCTGGGCAGCGGCTGCGGCTTGTGCCGCGCCCTGCGCAGCATGGGAAAACGCGCCCGGATCCTTGTCAGTGATCCGATCCCCCGAAAGATGCAGTACCTGGCGGAGGACTGCGGCGGGGATTTTGAGCCTCGGACCATCGTTTCCACCGATATCGCCGACGAACAGCTCTTCGGTAATGCCCTGGAGCCTTACCGCGGCCGGGTCCAGCTTGCCATTGACCATCATCCCTCCAACAGCCGCTTCGCGGAGAGGCTCTTCCTGGATCCCAGCGCCGCCGCCACCACTGAATTGGTTTTCGCGGTCGTTCAGGAGCTGGGCGTTCCGCTGACCGCTGATATCGCCGACTGCCTGTATACCGGTCTGGCCACCGATACCGGATGCTTCGCCTATTCCAATACCACTCCCCGGACCCACCGCATCGCCGCGGAACTCCTTGAAGCGGGCTGCCGCTACAAGGAGCTCAACAAGCTCCTTTTTGAAACCAAGTCCCTCTCCGTCATGGCCGCCGAACGGGAGGCGCTCAATTCCCTGGAGATGCACTTCAGCGGCCGGGCCGCTCTGATCCTAATTTCCCGGGATATGCTGGCCCGCACCGGCGTCACAGAATCCGAGCTGGACGGAATCGCCGCGATTCCCAGAAAAATCGAAGGCGTCGAGATTGGGATCACCGTCAAGGAGCGCGGGGAGCGCGAGTATAAAATTTCCATCCGCACAGGTGAGCAGATCGACGCTTGCCACCTGTGCCAGAATTTCGGCGGCGGCGGCCATGCCCGGGCGGCAGGTTGCTCCATAGAGGGCAGCCTGGACGAGGTAAAGACACTGATTTTAGGTGCGGCGGGCCGCGCACTGGAGGAGAATCCATGACCAGGTCTCCGGATACCGCGTACAGCGGCATTCTCTGCGTCAACAAGCCGCAGGAATTCACCTCTTTCGACGTGATTGCCAAGCTCCGGGGGATGACCCGCACCCGGAAGCTGGGTCATTCCGGGACCCTGGATCCCATGGCCACCGGCGTTCTGCCGGTTTTTTTCGGAAACGCCACAAAGGCCTGCGACCTGGTCCCCCGTTCGGACAAGCGCTACCGCGCCGGGATCCGCTTTGGCCTGGCAACGGACACCCAGGACGTCTGGGGACATCCTCTCAGGAAGGATCCGTCCCCGGTTCCCCGCGCTGCCCTGGAAGCCGCCCTGTCCGCCTTCCGCGGCGAAATTTCCCAGCTTCCGCCCATGTATTCCGCTGTACAGATCAACGGTCAGCGGCTCTACGACCTGGCACGGCGGGGCATCAAGGTGGAACGGCCGCCCCGTACTGTCACGATCCATTCTCTTGAGCTGCTCGCCTATGACGAATCCGCCCGGGAGGCTTCCATTGACGTCCACTGCTCTAAGGGAACCTACATCCGGACCCTCTGCCATGACTTGGGGGAAGCCCTGGGTTGCGGGGCGGTCATGACTTCTTTGACCCGTACGGAAGCCGCCGGGTTTACTCTGGCGGACTGCCGGACCTTTTCTGAAATTGAAGAGCTGTTAGCAGAAGGTGCCTTTGCGGAGGCTCTGCTGCCAGTGGCGCAGCTGTTTCGGGAGCTCCCCCCGGTCCATCTCAGCCCCGTTCAGACCCGGATGTTCGAAAATGGCGTGCGCCTGGACCTGAACCGCGTCCGCTATGAGGACTCCGGGGAAATCCACGCGGTCTATGGCCCCGCCGGGGAGTTTCTCGGGCTGGCGGACTGCCGGAAGGAAACAGCGGAGCTTGTTATGCGGAAACTTTTCATTCAAAGGAGCTGACTATGCGTTACACCACGGACATTCCGAGCCTTGAGCGGCCCTCCGCCGTCGCGCTGGGGCTGTTTGACGGCCTGCACCGCGGGCACCGCTCCGTCATCCGGCGCGCGGTTTCCTGCGCTCCTGCTCTCTCTCCCACGGTATTCACCTTTACCTTTGACGACCCGGCTCACATCACCAAGCCCCATTACGCCTTTCTTCTTTCCCCGGAACGGAAGCGGGCAATCCTTGAATCGCTGGGCGTCCAGATAGTCTGTGAGCCGCCTTTTTCCGCTTTCTGCGATCTGCAGCCGGAGCGCTTTTTTCAGGAAATGCTGGTAAACCGTCTGGATGCGAAGGCGATATTCTGCGGCTATGACTATCGTTTCGGTCTAGGAGCCCGGGGAGATGTTTCGCTGCTGGAGAAGCTCTGCCGGAACGCCGGAGTTCGGTTTGAGGCAGTGCCGGCGCTGACGGAGAACGGCGTGCCAGTCAGTTCGACCCGTATCCGGGAACTGCTTCAGGAGGGAAAGATGGAGGACGCGGCCATTCTTTTGGGAGAGCGTTATGCGATCGACTACCCGGTGGTCCACGGCCGCCAGCTAGGAAGGAAGATGGGATTTCCAACCATCAACCAGCTCTACCCATCGGGAGCTCTTCTCCCCCGCTTCGGAGTTTACGCCGCCCTGGCTGTGATTGACGGAAAGGAATACATGGGTGTGACCAACGTCGGCGTGAAGCCGACCATTTCCGGTATCAATTCTCCCTCTGCCGAGACCTACCTGATGGACTATCAGGGGGACCTTTATGGAAAACGAGTCCTTTTATCCTTTGTCTCCTTCCTGCGCTCCGAAAAGCGTTTCGATTCTGTGGACGAGCTATTCCGTCAGATCGCCACGGATGCCCAACAGGCCAAAGCACGTTTATCCGCCCTTTGACAGAGGCCTTTAGTCATTGACTTTTCTCGCAAACTATGATATGATTAAGGATAGCATGCGGGCATGGTGGAATGGCAGACACGAAGGTTTTAGGAGCCTTTGCCCCGGCGTGCAGGTTCAAGTCCTGTTGCCCGCACCATGATGTTTGACTCATAAGTCTACAAGGCTTATGAGTCAAATTCTTTTTATAGCCCTGTTTTGAGGGTAAAATCAGATGGAATAGTATAAAAATCGGTTAAGATCAGCGCAGCAGCGCTGGGCCTTGACCGATTTTTTGTTGTTTTAGGGCGAAAACGGGCACAGCTAAGATAGTACCAAAAGGTTTGCGGTGACAGGGCTTGAATGTGAGATCTGCGCGCGACAACTTGATTTTCTCTGCAAAAAATCAAGTCTTTTCACTGTATCCCTTGATTTTTCGCAAAAAGTATGTTAGTGTGTTTACATACATACTATGTAGGAGGTGAAGCGGATGACCAAGGACAAAAAGGCGTTTGGTATTTTCCTGCGGGAGATGATCAAACAGGCCGGAATGTCACAATCAGCATTTTATTCGGCGGTCGAAATCACAAAGCCATATTTTTACGACATTCTGTCCGGCAAAGTCAATCCGCCACCGCCGGATGTACAGTACAAGATGCTTGAAAACTTGAATTTGGATGAGCAGCAACGCAATGAATTCTTGAATTTAGCAGCAGAAGGCCGCGGGGAGATTCCCGCAGACATCGCAAAGCTGATCACAGACCACCCCACAAAACTGGCGGCCATCCGTGAAACACTCACGACGCTACTAGCGGCGCAAAGATAAGGAGAAATCGATATGGCTGAATTACATGAGCTGATAGCAAAAATTGAAAATCCGGAGTTGCGTGCGCAGATTGCAGAGGCGGCGAAACGTGCATTAAAACATAAGCAGTTCGGACTTGTGTTCGAGGAGCATCTGCCGGAGTGTACGCCCCTTTTTGATATTCCCGTCAGAAAAGGTGCAAAGGTCTCTGTTCGCAGCGGAAAAGCGAATGAGACATATACCGTTTTGAAGATTGTGGATGAAATTGCCACCTGCCTGCCCAAGAACAGCAAGGAAACAGTGGAGTTTGCCGTGAATGACCTTGTGACTACGGCAGAACTAGGCGATCCGATCTATCCCTGCCTGCAGCCTTTGGGAGAAGTGTGCAATGCGCCGGACAGCGACCTGTGGCACACCCTGATCGAAGCAGACAACTATCATGCCCTGCAGCTTCTGGAATATCTGTACGGCGGCAAGGTGGATTGCATCTACATCGACCCGCCCTACAACACCGGCGCCCGGGACTGGAAATACAACAACGACTATGTGGATGGCAGCGACGAATACCGCCACAGTAAATGGCTTTCTTTCATGCAGAAGCGGCTAGAGATTGCAAAAAAACTGCTGAATTCCAACGATTCTGTGTTGATCGTCACCATTGATGAAAAAGAATATTTGCACTTGGGTTGTTTGCTGGAGGAAATGTTCCCGGATGCGAGAATGCAGATGATATCTTCTGTTATTAATCCTAAAGGTACTGCCAGAACTAACGAATTTAGCCGTGTAGACG
>CAKXAF010000024.1:0-9736 GCA_934869045.1 uncultured Nitrososphaerota archaeon
ACGCACAAAAAACGGCGCGTTTCGAAGAACGCGCCGTTTGTAAACTTTTTGTTACAGTCCTCAACCGAAATAGTTCCAGGGGTTCCGGTTACTGCCGTTGACCTTAATTTCAAAGTGGCAGTGATTTCCGGTGGAATAGCCGGTGCTTCCAACTCCAGCGATCTTCTGCCCTTGAGAGACATAGTCGCCGACGGAAACATTGAGACTGGAATTATGGGCGTACAAAGTCTGAACGCCGTTCCCGTGGTCAATGACCACGCATTTTCCGTAGTTATAGTACCATCCTGCAACGATCACTCGTCCAGACGCTGCAGCATGAACCGCCGTACCATAGGAGGTAGCAATATCCAGTGCCCTGTGATAGGAGCTGTATCCACAACTGACATATCCCGAATTCACCGGCCAAATGAAATTGCTGCCGATATTTCCCGTACCAACGGAGGCGGAAAGTACGGTACCGGTGCTGTAGGTGGGCTTCGCTTTCGTCCCTACCACGACTTTCTCGGTGACCGGCTCCTGCGTGACAACCGTAGAAAGGATCTCCCGGCTGGTTTCGTATCCATCGATGTATTCAACGGATGCCGTTACCTGCTGAACACCATTCTGGCCGGACTGCACCGTCTTGGTATAGCCTTTATACTGGGAACTGTCCTCAGTGGTTTCCTTCTCATAAGGAATTGCCTCATCATAGGTCTCATTTTTGATGACCTTAACGGAAAGGAATGGCTTTTCCGTTGCGATGAGAGCCTTTTGTCCCACCATGCAGGTGGTTTCAATTTCCGGATTCAAGCTTTTGAATTCCGAATAAGGGATGCCGTTTTTATCGGCAATCAGAATCGGGCTGTCGCCCTCAACAATGGTATAGGTGATTTCCGCCTGCTGGTTGGACAGCAGGATATTTTCCATTTCTTCGGAAGAAATAAGGCTTTCTGTCAGAAACAGGCCTTCCCGAAGCTGAATATCTTTTACAAAGGATACGGTTTCGCCCTCCGCGCCGGTCCGGTAGCTGTCCAGCGTTTTGGTCAGGATCGATTCCAGAAGCGTTTTATCGGTCACAGCACCATAGAAGTCGCCGTCAATATAAAGCCCCTCTGCTTCGCTCACATCGGCCTTGGACATCCGGATAAGATTATCCGTCATTTTATCCACGCTGGAAACCAAGTTTTCATTGACCTGAACCAGGGAAATGGACGGTTTGATTTCAAAAGTAGCCGCAGAACCATCGGTGCGGATAATCCGCTGACGAAGCTGTTCCTGAGCGTTGGTGAAAACGGATTCGTCTTCCACATATCCGATCAGGTCACCGTCATTGGTAATCTGCAGCGCATAGGTAACATTGGAAGCGGCCGACACAACATTGACCAGAATCATAATTCCTACAACCGGAGCGGTATAATTGAGAATGGTCGTAAAAAAACGGTAATTATTGCGAACGCCCCGGAAAAAAATCCCTGCGGCGCCGCGAAGTCCGCCTTCCCGGAACCCGCCGGCGATCAAACGAGGAGCACGCGCCATTTTTACAAAGGGCGCCGCCAAATCCCCCCACAAGTGAGCGATGCGCCTGCCCGCCCCGCTGAAAGCACCTCCGACGGTGTCTCCTAAACGGTGTACTGCGGGAGCAAGTGCCGCAGAAGCCTTTCCCATTGCATCCAGGTTTCCCTGGACCGCCTTGGCAGTAAACAAGCAAAGAGCTTTGACCGCTCCGGCGCAGTGCCGGGCTGCCTCTCCAGAAGTTTTTTTCATATATTTCAGGAAGTTATTTTCCTTCAAGCTGCCAGAAATCGATCTCAGTACGACGATCAATCGATTTTTCGCCTCTGCAATATGGTTTTTGCCCTGCAGAGCCATTTCGTACCATCTCCCTTCTGCTAGTTACAATCCGGTTACAACAATATTCATTATAACACATCTGTCAGAAATTGCAACCACTTCGTTACCTTTTTTCAGGGCGTGCATAGCATTTTGTCAAATAGGCATAATTTTTTGTGTTCATTTTACAGCGTTATGTCCAAATACTTCCTAGCACACGTAAAATAAGATGCATTTTCTGTTACCGTTTTGTAATAATTCAAGAAAAGAGCAGATCAGATAACACAGAATTCGACACCAGAAAGCCCTTTGGCGTCAGCCGGATTCGACCGGCTTCCATCTGCACGAACCCCGCCTTTTGAAAAATTTCCGCTTTTTTCAGAAAGTGCTGCTTCTGAGCGCCAGGAAGGGGCAGAGTTTCACAGGCGAGGCCCTCTGCCAGCCGGAGTCCCAAAAAGATGCGCTCCTCTGCGCCGCCTCCTTCGCCGTCCAGGACGGTGTTTTTCCCACGGCTCTGCAGATACGCCTCCAGCCCCCTGGGATGATAAAACCGCCTGCCGTCCAAAAAGGAGTGGGCGGAAGGGCCGAAGCCCAGATATTCCTGGCAGCGCCAATACTTTAAATTGTGGGCACAGGCCCTTCCGGGCTTCGAAAAATTGGAAATCTCATACTGTGCGTATCCCGCCCGGGAAAGCTGTTCCACCGCCTGAAGGTACAGATCCGCCGCCTCATCCTCCCCGGCGCAGAGCCGCTCCATATGCTGCTGGTAAAAGGGCGTCCCCTCCTCAATCTTCAGCAGATAGCAGGAAAGATGCTCCGGCCCCAGTCCGACAAACGTCTCCAGCGTCCGGTCCAGGCTGGCTGCGTCCTGGCCGGGGATCCCCAGCATCACGTCCAGGCTGAGGTTGTCAAAGCCCGCCTCCCTGGCCCACCGGACAGCGGTGGCGACCCGCTCCGCGTCGTGCCGCCGCCCCAGAATCCGGAGTTCCTCATCAACGGCGCTCTGGGCCCCGAAGGAAATGCGGTTAAAGCCGCCCTCCCGGACCTCCCTCAAAAATTCCGGGGAAACGCTGTCGGGATTTGCCTCCAGCGTGCACTCCCCGGAAAGACCGAATATCTCCCGGCAGGCCTTCAAAATTTGAACCAGCTGTCCCGCCTCCATCACCGAGGGCGTTCCCCCTCCGGCAAACAGGGAGTCCGCTCCCATGCCCATTCCGGCATAGGAGCGGATCTCCTCCAGCAGTATTTCCAGGTATCGTTCCCGCCCGGCCGGGCTGGTTTCTGAATAAAAGTCGCAGTACCCGCACTTGGACGCGCAGAACGGAATATGGACATACAATCCGATGGGCTTCATAATCCTCCCCGCCCGGCTCACCGACGCAGGCGGAAAGTCCGGGTCTCATATGCTTTCATATAAAAATCAGCGAACCGCACCCGGCCGGTCTGTTCCTCCCCGGTCCAGGCGTCACAAAAGACTGCCGGCTCCGGCAGGTACAGCCGCTTCCAGCCCTCCTTGGCCGCATGGATGCAGACAAACCGGCTGTCCGCGTAAACCACATCTTCCGTCAGGGAATAGAGATGGACCCCGCTGAGTCCAGCCAACTCCATCAGAAGACGGGCAGGGAGATCAGGCGCCGCGCTGCAGACGCTGGTGTAATCTTCTCCCGGCCGGACCAGCACCGCCGGTTGCCCGCTCTGCCGGAACCGGGCGAGCACACGGTCTCCGCTTTTCTGCGCGATCCGCGGGCAGACCACCGGTATCTCCGGGAAAACCTGCCCTTGATACTCCACCTGGTCCGCCGGAGCGTCCGGGTCATAGGCAACAGAAAAATCCGTTGCCGATTTCTCTTTCAAATGCCCATTCCCATCGAACAGATCCTCCAGGAATACCCAAACCAAGGTCTTCCCGCCCTTTTGCAGCTTTTCCTTCACCGCCCGAACGGTTTCCTCCTCCATCTGCACGCAGTTGAGGAAGATGACCAGCTTATACCGTTCTTCATCAAAGTCCTCCCGCAGCAGGTCATCGGGCTGATAAAGATGATAGGGCGCGCCCATAACTCCCAGCGCTTTGCGCTGCTTGTATACCAAGTGCATAAGCTCCGGTGCGTTAAGTGAAAAGTAGGAATAGGCCGCCCCGTCCACAAATACGGCAATTTCTGCCGCAGAATCCGCCGGATCCCGCTCCTGCTCCTCCATCAGCGCCCCAGCTCTGGAAAGAAAGTCCATATAAACGGGATCCCCATACCAGCCTCCCCACATATCGAACCACCAGGTTCCTACCTGTCCGGTGAGAATTTTTCCGAAGCCCTTTTCCAGCAGCGCCAGGGAAAGCTCCCGGGTTTCCGGCCCGCGCCAGACCCCCTCCCACTGATAATATCCGTTTTGGGAGTCCGATGCCGGCATCGTCTCCCGCATCGCGCGGGTCAGATGGGTGCGGGTGTCGGATTCGACGAACCATAGCTTCCCGTGGAGCCGGGCGGAATCCACCAGAGACATAAACGGCCAGTCAATTCCTGGACCCCGGCAGTCAAAGTAGCTGTTAGGGCTGGCCAGAAAGTCAATATCCGGAGATTCCAGCACCTCCTTCAACCCCAAATGGCCGAAATCCGCATGCATAATTTCCAGCAGATAGCCGTAAAATGCGCCGGTGATGCAGCGCCGCCCGGTATGCTCCTTTACAACCCGGCAGAAATAGAGAATCGTGTCCGCAATAAGAAAGCTGTGATACTGGTAAAAATCCACTGTGTTTCTCTCCGCCACCGGATCCCGCAGCACCCTCCCCAGAGAAAACTCCCGTTCCAGAGGGGAGGGAATGGCTGCCTCCGAAAAGCAGCTGTAACGAGTCCCCCATGCGCTGTTCAGCGCCCCGATATCGCCATATTTCCGTTCAAGCCAAGCCTTCCACGCCTCCTGCGCCGGCGCCGAGTAGTCACCGTACTGTGCCGGAAAATCCCGTCGGCGGTGATACACCCATTCCTCCGTGCCGCCTGCCGCCACCTGCCATCCAATGACGTTTTCCCGCCAGGGAGACGCCTCCACATGGTCGATCAGAGCACAGAGCGCCGCTGCAGTCTCCTTCCGCCAGCGCTCGGACGCAAAGGACTGCCGCAGGGAGTTCCCATCCCAATCCCGGCAGAGCTCCTCTGGATGGGTCCTTTCCCACCAGAGGGGGCAGTCCAGGTATACCCGTGGGATCACATACCCCGTCTCACCAGGTGGGACCATCCGTGCCAAGTCCTCATCCACTGCGGAAAAGTCGTACTCCCCCTCCCCCTTCCATAGGGAAGGCCGGAAGGGCCGGATCCCGCTGATGCTGTTGATGCCCTGATCCCCCAGATAAACCCCCGCGCTGAAAAGCCTGGTGCCAATCTTCTGAAAATCTGCGTACTGTTCACGTGCAGGATGATAGGTCATATATGCGACGGGGGAAACAATCTCCCCGTTAACCTCCAATGTTAAGCGCTGCTTGTTTCTGAGGATTCTGCTCTCCATAATCCATCTTCCTTCCGCCGGCCGCAGCCAGTTACCGCTCCTCCTCAAATCGCTTGCTGGGCCCAACCGGCCGGGTGCGTTCCAAATACCGCCGGACGTTTTTATAATCCCGGCTCACTACACAGGAGAAGAGGATGTCAATCATTGTCATCTGAGCCGTGCGGGAACTCATGGCCCCGCACCGGATCGTAGTTTCCGGCGACGTCAGAGAGAAAACCACATCCGCATATTCCGCCAGGTGGCTTTTTCCGCACCGGGTCACCGCGATGACCGCCGCGCCGCACTCCTTTGCCCGCCGGGCAGCCTCGACGATGTCCCGGGTCTCGCCGGACCAGGAGACGGCCACCGCCACGTCATCGGGCGAGAGGTTGGCTGCTGAGGTGAGCTGAACATGGGGATCCGCATAAGCCGTGCAGTTTTTATTGATGCGCATAAACTTGTACTGGGCGTCCTGCGCCACAATCCAGGACGCACCCAGCCCGTAAAAGTCAATGCGGGACGCACGGATCAGCAGTTCCGCTGCCCTGGAAACATCTGCGGCCTTCAACAGGGTATAACTGTCCTCAATGGCCTTTACATTGTTGAAGCAGACGTTTTTGAGAATGGTGTCCACACTGTCGCCGATGTTGATATCGGTATATTCCCCGTCGGTTTCCGACCGGGAGACCGCCAGTTCGGCGGCCAGCTGAAAGGTAAAATCCCGGTATCCGCTGCAGCCGATGCTTTTGCAGAAGCGGATGATAGCGGCCTTGTTGGTTCCGCTTTTTTCGGCCAGTTCCGCCACCGGCTGACCGACGATGCTGCCGCTGTTCTCCAGAATATACTCTGCCACCCGCCGCTCCGACGGGCTTAAATAATCCAGCAGTTCCTGAACGCGCAAAAGGACTCCTGACATGGCTGCCGCCTCCATTCCTTTCGTTGACGCTGCATCCCGGCGTTCCTTTCCGCTGTCTGTCCAGCCGCCGCAAAAAGCCGGGCGCAGATCCATCTGGTTCCCGCTTCTGCGCAGAAATCCGCTGGCTGTCCCGGCTAATCCCAGAATTCCGGCGGTCCTTCGGGGCAATCGCGGAAAGGTCGCCCTCAGCTGGCTGCTCCTTCATCCTCCATTGCCAGCAGAGCGCACCCGTAGGCTGCGTCCTCCCGACATTCCTGAAGGGAGAGGCCCGGCGCTTCCCGAGCCAGATACGCGGCCAGCTCCCGCCGCAGGGGCCCGGAATGCACCGCCATGCCCCCGGAGCAGACGCAGGGTGTGCCCTGCATACGGTCAAGCCCCACAGCGGAGGCAGCCGCTCCCGCCATCCGGCCAAGCTCTTCCGCCGCATTTCGGAGGATCCTCTGTGCAGAGATGTCCCCTTTATTATAGGCAATATCGCAGAGAAAAGCAAGAGAGGCCAGCTCAGATTTGCCTTTTCCGCTGTGATAGACGTAGTTCACCACGTCCATCGGCCCGGATACCCCCAAATGTTCCAGCACCAGACCGGTCAGCAGTGTTTCCGGCCCCCTCTTGTCGTAGGCTTCCAGAACTGCCCGAAGCATCGCCGCCGAAACCGCATACCCGCTCCCCTCGTCTCCGAGGATATGCCCCCATCCGCCGGTCCGCCAGATTTCTCCTGCGGCATTGCGCGCCAGACAGATGGAGCCCGTCCCGGCAATGAGGATGACGCCGCAGCCGGTCAGAGTCCCTCCGTACAGCGCGGGAAGCGCATCGTTGGTCACCTGCACCGGTACGCCGGGAAGCATTCCCTCCAGCATCGTGCGCAGAGCCTCCCGGGCCAAAGGGCTGCCCGCCCCGGCGGTACCGAGGCACAGCCCCGCACAATCCGCCGGGTCCAGCCCGCTGTCCGCAAAAAAAACCGTCAGCAGTCTGGAAAGGTTTTCCTCCACCTGCCCGCGGGGAAGGGCGGTCAGATTGCTTGCTCCTCCCCATGCCTCTCCCACCGCAGTACGTCTCCGTGTAAGTGCTTTCAAGTGTGTTTTTGTCCCGCCGCCGTCAATACCGATCACATACTGCAGTGGAACCGCCGCCTTTCTTTTCCGGCAGAGCTGCCGGACATATTTTTGGCATGCCATGGGTTCGCCGGATCAAAAGCTTATCCCTTCGCCGCCGGAAAGGCGGCAGAGCAGGCAGTCTTGCGCCCCGATCCTTCCCGTTTTGCCGCAGGCCCTAACGGTTCCGTCAAAGCTCTCCGGATAATCCCGCCGTTTTCCGCCAGCGCCCTTTCCGCCTCCGGGAGCGTACAGCCCGCCAACAGCATCAAAAGCGCCGGCTTGGTCCTTCCCCCGGCCTGAGCCAAGGCGGACTCGGCCTCGGCCCGGCTCACGTCCGCCGCCGCCATCACGATCCGAACGGTGCGGTCTTTCAGCTTCTGATTGGTCGGCGTCAGATCCACCATCAAATTGTGGTAGGTCTTTCCCAGCCGGATCATCGACGCGGTGGTCAGCATGTTCAGCACCATCTTCTGAGCTGTACCGGCTTTCATCCGGGTGCTGCCCATAATGGCTTCCGGTCCGACCACCGGCAGGATGGAGATATCCGCTTCACTGGAAAGCTCCGCCGGATCGGTGTTGCAGACCGCGATGGTCACCGCCCCGGCCCGCCGCGCTTCACGAAGCGCCGCCCGAACATAGGGGGCGTGCCCGCTGGCTGTGATTCCCACCACGGTGTCCAGCCCGCTGACCCGGTTTTTCCGGATGTCCCGGCGGCCTTCCTCCTCCCGGTCTTCCGCGCCCTCCACAGCCGTACGGAGGGCGGAATCCCCGCCCGCGATGATACCCACCACCATGGCGGGGTCCGTCCCATAGGTGGGCGGACACTCCGAGGCATCCAGTACTCCCAGCCGTCCGCTGGTTCCCGCGCCAATGTATAAGAGTCTGCCACCGCGTTGGAGCCGTTCGGTAATCCGATCCACCGCCTGTGCGATCTGCGGAAGGACTTTTTCCACCGCCGCAGCGACTTTCTGATCCTCCCGGTTGATCAACGTCACAATTTCCGCAGAGGAGCACAGATCGATATGAAACGTATCCGCATTTATCTGTTCGGTTGAGAGTTGATTGTAATTCATAACAGTTACCCCTTACTGCGAAATCAAGTCTTTCTTTCCTTACGCTGGGAGAATCCGTACCAGCGCCAGCGGCGCCTGCGGCAGCTCTATCTGCAGAACGCCGCCCTCCATTCTCCAGGCGCAGGGAACTTCCTCCACGCTGCCTTTTCCCGCTGTATAAGCTGTCACCGCAGCTGGAGCGCCGCAGCAAACTGCGGCTGTAGCCGCTTCCTCCCGGCCCTTTTCCCGGGCGCAGGCCAGAAGCAGTCCCTCCGGAAGGTCGAACCGTTTGACCAGCGCCGATCCGTCCGCTTCCACGCCATCGCTGTCCCGGAACCTTCCTCTCCCAAACGCTGAAAGCCAGAAGCTCCGCAGGGTGATCATATCTTTCAGGTATGCATACTGCTCCGGATCCCGGGTAAAGGTGTTGTCGTCTACCAGATCGTAAATCCAGTAGTAGAACCCCGCTGTAAAGGCCCGGTTCAGAATTGCTGTGGATGCCTGCCCAACGTGTACCGGCCGCATGGCCATATTTTTCTCAGGATAGAGCATATCCACCAGAATTTGCTCCGGATAGGTGTACTGATAAAGCTCCGGGAACGCCCCGATGTGGTGATACATAAAAGTGGAGATCAGCTGTCCGGATGAAAACCCGCCATAAGAATCCGACACGCCTTCGTGGATGATGCTCATAGGCGCTCCCGGCGCGGCTTCCTCCCGCCGTCGGATAATGGCGTCCAGCAGCGCCTGATACCCCCGATTCCAACGATCCCGCTCATGCCCGTGAGCCTTGTTGCAGCAAAGGCCGGGCGGCGCCATGGCCAGCTGATCCAGATAAACCCCGTCCACGCCGATTTCTTCGGTGATAACCCGCAGGGTTTCCCGCATCTTCTCCTGCCAGCCGGCGGTGTTGATGCACATGGCGGCGAACCGGATATCTTGGTTTCCGTAGCACTCAATGTGCTCGGTCCCGTCTCCGCGGACGATCACATTGTCCTGGATAAACTCCCGCAGTTCCGGATATTTGACGTTGGCCAGCCGGGAATTGATGTAAAAGCAGACGTGGCCGCCCCGGTCCGTCACCTTCCGGATCCCGTCCCGCAGTTCCTCCGGAGTGCCCATGTCCCCGTCCGGCACATAGGCCGGGAACCCGTGGTCAAAGCCGTCCCGATGCCACCCGGCCAGCAGCAGATGGTTGATGCCCAGCTCCCGCGCCTCGTCCAGAAGCCGGGGGATGTCCGCATACCGGTGGACCACTCCCCCGTTCTGATACTTGAAATCGTAGTGAGCCATAAGTCCCGGACTTTTTTCGAACCAGTCCGGACGAGCCGGCGGCACGACCTCGCCATGCTGTTCCCGAAAGGCCCGGTAGATCCGAGCCCCCCGGTGCCAAT
>CAKXAF010000024.1:9746-15346 GCA_934869045.1 uncultured Nitrososphaerota archaeon
GCAGAGACCAGCTCCGGCGACTCCCACCTTCCTCCGGATTCCAAATCAGGATGATGCACAAAGGTAAAATTCATTCCCGGGCTTTTGGGGCCAAAGGTTTCCGCCCGGAGGGAGCAGGTCCGGGGCTCCGGATCATGATTGGCAAAATAAAGCCCTATCCCGCCCCCGTAGTAATCCAGCCAGGTCATGGAGAGGTTTCCGGAATAGGCGCATTCCAGGGCATAGAGTCCGTCCCCGTCCGGACCGGCGGCAGGATTGGCCGCCTCATATCCGTACCGGTATTCCTGCCACTTCCAGTAGATACACCGATGGGGCGAGGCAAAGACCGTGACTGGATCCGCGATGCGCAATCCGGCATGGTAGGGATAAACCAGCGTGTCGTCCTCCCAGCTCTCCCCCAGGTAAATACCGTTGAGGATAGGGAACCGCACGTCCTTTACAGTCAGCTCCTCTTCCCGATTCTCCAGGCTCATCCGCCAGAGGGCCTCTGTCCGGCCGGCAAGAAGTTCCAGCGTATACCTTACCGGAAGGTCCCAGCTCTTTTCCCCATCCGTAAGCTTTTGATACTCCACGGTGATCCGCACGCCGCCGTCCGGCAGCTCCTCGGAGGAGATCTGCGGCCGGAGCGCGGAATCCCGGGCGATTTCATACACATTTCCGCCGAAAAGCCGAACCGTCTCCCCGCCCGTCCCGGCCCAAACCTGAAAAGGCTGCCGAAGGGTATACGCAGAGTTTTTGATGAGATTTTCCCCGGTCGATTCGTTAATCAGCTCCAAAACCTCGCCGGTCAGGCTATCCACCGCAGCGGACAGCAGCCCGTTCCCATAGTGATAGCGGCTCAGATACACGCCGAATCCATCTCCTTTCCGATTACCGCGGGCCAGAAACCCTGGCCCGCGGCTTACACGGCATTTTTACTGCGCGTTATAGGTGTCCAGTGCGCGCTGGGTGATCTCCCGGTACTCCTCCAAGCCCATCTTATCGATTTGTGCCTTGTAGCTGTCCCACTGGTCGAAGCCCACCTCGCCGGTGATGAACTTGGCGGTCATGTCGCTGAGATAGGTATCGATATCCGCCTGAAGCACGGCCAGCCGCTCGGTGTCCTCTGCGGTATAGACAAATCCGCTCCAGATTTCCTCAGGGGTGTAGGGCTTCACAGCCTCGGCGGCTTTGACTGTCAGCTCAGGGATCAGATGGTTGCCGAAGTGCAGGTCGTCGGCCACAGAGGGGTTGCCGCCGCCGCTCCAGCAGACATAGGTGCCCAGAGCTTCTTCCATGTTCAGGCCGTCGGGATTTTTGACCACATAATCGGTGAATTTCGGCACGCCGTCCACCATTTCATAGGTCTCCCCTTCCACGCCCATGAAGTAGGCTGTAATGCCCTCTTGGGAGTAGAACCAGTCGATCCACTGAACGGTTTCGGCGGGATGCTCGTTGACACTGGTGATAAAGGTGTTCTGTCCGGCAAAGGGAACCGTGCGGGAAGCATAGTTCTGGTCGCCGTTGGGTCCCTTCAGCGCACCGGGCAGATAGGTGAAATCGGAAGCGATATCCCCCAAATAGTTGGTGTTGTTGATAAAGGCAAAGCCGATGATATTCTGGGCCGCCTTGGCGGAAACCTGAGCCAGATCCATGGTAAAAACCTCCTGGTCCAGCAGCTTTTCGGTATACAGCTTGTTGAGGAACTGCAAAAACTCCTTATAATTATCCGAGGTCTGGATAAACCGAAGCCCGCCAGTTGCCGGGTCGATATCCCAAATGCGCTGGGCAGCGCCGCGTGTCATCAGCCCGAAGGAACCCATCAGGGAGTTGAACAATGAATCCTTGCTTTCCGCCACCAGAGGGATGTCATCGGCCTGGCCGTTTCCGTTATAGTCGTAGCTCTTCATTTTAACCAGGGTCTCATACAGCTCGTCTGTGGTGGTAGGCAGGCTCAGCCCCTGCGCCTCCAGCCATTTTTCGTTTGCAAACATCTTAACGGCGATACGGGACGGCGCCGCCGTAACCAGATAGGGGAATCCATAAATATGTCCGTCCGCCATCTTCAGATTTTTCTCAATGGAGGAATCATCCGCGAGATAGGAGCTGAAATTAGGCGCATACTCCGACAGATATTCATCAACAGGCACCAATGCACCTTCCGAGGCATATTTCGTGATGTCCGCGTTGCCCATGGGGCACTTGAAAAACATATCCGGCAGCTGGTTAGACGCAAATTTCAGCCCCAGCTTTTCCGTAAAGGATGCGTTGGGCGCAGATTCAAAGTTGACCTTGATACCGGTTTTTTCCTCAGTGATCTTCCAAAGGGCCAGATCATTGAAATCGCCCTTGGTGTAGGGACCCTCCATGGCGAACGCCGTCAGCTCAATGGGTTCCTTAGACTCCGCGCTGTTTGGTGTGCCGGAAGAAGAGCCGTTTCCAAAGGAAGAGCCGCTTCCGCCAGAGGATGTGGACGATCCGCCTCCGCAGCCTGTCATTGAGAGAGCCAGCGATGCGATCAGCAAAAGGGGAAGCGCCTTTTTTGCCAACTGTTTCATAAGTGTACCTCCTAAACTAAAATGTGTTTTATGCACCGGCCTTCCAGCCGGATGGATACCGATCAGCCCTTGATCGCGCCGATCATCAGCCCTTTCACAAAGTACTTCTGCAAAAAGGGATAGACCGCAATGATCGGCGCCGACGCCACCACGATCAGAGCGTATTTGATGCTTTCCGCCAGCACCTGCCGGCTGGCCAGGGACTCCAGATCCCCCAGCATGTTGTCGGACATCTGGTTCTGGATCAGGATGGACCGCAGCACCAGCTGCAGGGGATAGAGACTTTTGCTGTTGATATAGATCAGCGCGTTGAAGAACTCGTTCCAATGAGCCACGCCATAAAACAGCGCCATAACCGCCAGCACCGGCTTCGAAAGAGGCAGAATGATCCGAAGCAGCAATTGGGTGTTGGTACACCCGTCCACGACTGCCGCCTCGTGGAGCCCCGCCGGGATGCTGGTCTGCATATAGGTCCGGACAATCACCACGTTCCAGACGGAAATCGCCCCCGGAAGCAGCATCGCCCAAATCGTATCCGTCATATGTAAGGTGTTGGACAGCAGCAGATAGGTGGGAATCAGCCCTCCGCTGAAAAACATCGTCACCGTGAGCACCAGCGTAAAGACCCCCCGGCCCACGAAATCCGCCCGGGAAAGGGGATATGCGGCCAGCACCGTGAGCACCAGATTGATGGCAGTGCCGAAAAGGGTATAGAAGATCGTGTTGCGGTAACCGACCAGAACATCCGGATCCCGGAACACCATCCGGTAGCCCTCCACATTGACGCCCTTGGGCAGCAGCAGCACATGGCCGGAGATTACCTCCAGCGGATCACTGAAAGAGGCGATTACCACAAAATACAGTGGGTACAGAACGATCACCAGGGCCAGCACCAGCAAGACGGTGTTTACCAGGTCGAAAACACGGTCGTCCCGGCTTTTTCGCATGATCATAGGGACCTTCCTTTCCGAATATCCTAGAAGAGGCTGCTTTGATTCAGCCGTTTCGTAATGGTATTGACCGTGAGTAGCAAAACAAAGTTCACCACGGAGTTGAACAGCCCGATGGCAGTGGAAAAGGAGTACTGCCGCTGCTGAAGGCCGATTTTATACACATAGGTGGAAATGACCTCTGCTGAAGACCGGTTCAGGTCGTTCATCAGCAGGAACACCTTTTCAAACCCGACGCTCATCAGCGAGCCGCACTGCATGATCAGCATGATGCAGATGGTGGGCAGAATACCGGGCAGATTGATGTGCCAGATACGCTGCAGCCGAGTAGCGCCGTCGATGACTGCGGCCTCGTGCTGCTCCTGATCGACCCCCGCCAGAGCGGAAAGATAGATGATGGAGCCGTAACCGGTTCCCTGCCATGCGCCGGAGAGAACGTAGATGGTTTTAAAATACTTCCCCTCATACATAAAATTGATGGGGTCCAGCCCAAAGGCGGTCCGCACCTGATTGAAAAATCCGCCTGAGGGAGAGAGGAACAGCAGGATCATCCCACACATGACTACCGTGGAAATAAAGTGAGGCGCATAGGTGATGGTCTGCACCGTTTTCTTGAACCGCTCTGCTCGGACCTCATTGAGCATCAGCGCCAGGATAATCGGGAGCGGGAAGCAAACCAGCAGGGAGTAAAAGCTGATGCTCAGCGTGTTCCAGATGATTTCTCCAAAATAGCTGCTGTTGAAAAACCGGAGGAAATGCTCGAATCCCACCCATGGGCTCCCCCAGATCCCCAAAGTGCCTTTGAAATTTTTGAACGCGATCTGAATGCCGTACATCGGCCAGTAGCAAAAGACTGCGAAATACACAAGTACCGGCAGGAACATCAAATACAGCTCCCAGTTTTTCCAGATGCTGTGCCTCTTTTTCCAGCGCCGGTATGCCGGCGTATGAAGGGGCGGCTGCCGCCGGGCGGAAACGTCTGCATGCATGCGATCACTCCTCTGCGTAAAACAATTGTTACTTTAGTTTCATATATATAATATCATATCTGTAATTAAATGTCAAGTAGATAACAAAAATTATTTCATTGATTCCATATGTTTTATAAAATTTTGGTACAAATCCAAAACGGTCTGCCGGACCAGAATCCTCCAATATCCGGCAGACCGCGCATCGCTCCGGCCAACTTATTCTCCTCAAAAGCCCTCTAGCTCCGCTCAAAAAGGAAAAGGGCGGCCAAACGGCCGCCCGCAGAGGGTTTGAACTTCCCAATATTCTTCCATGGCCCATTTTTTTCCGGCAGGCCAGCCTGCACTCCGAAAAAGCAGGCGATCAATCATCGTCCAGCTTGAGCACCGCCATAAACGCTTGCTGGGGAACCTCCACAGAGCCCAGCTGCCGCATCCGCTTTTTGCCTTCCTTCTGCTTTTCCAGCAGTTTCTTTTTTCGGGTGATATCGCCGCCGTAGCACTTGGCCAGCACATCCTTCCGGACAGCCTTGACCGTTTCCCGGGCGATGATCTTTCCGCCAATAGCCGCCTGGACGGGCACCTCAAAGAGCTGCCGGGGGATATTCTCCTTGAGCTTCTCGCAGATCCGCCGTCCCCGGGCATAGGCCCGCTCCTCAAAAACAATAAAGGACAGGGCGTCCACGATCTCGCCGTTCAAAAGGATGTCCAGTTTCACCAGCTTGGATTCCCGATATCCCAGAAGGGAGTAGTCAAAGGAGGCGTACCCTTTGGTACGGGATTTCAATGCGTCAAAAAAGTCGTAGATGATCTCGTTGAGGGGCATCTCATAGTGCAGCTCCACCCGGGCAGCATCCAGATACTGCATATTTTTGAACTCGCCCCGGCGCCCGGTGCAGAGCTCCATGATGTTCCCCACATAGTCCACTGGGGAGATGATGTCCGCCCGGACAATCGGCTCCTCCGCCTTGGCAATCTGGGCGGGATCCGGATAGTTGGTAGGGTTGTCGATCTCCGCCACCGTCCCGTCGGTCTTGGTAATGCGGTAAACAACGGAGGGCGCAGTGGTCACCAAATCCAGATTGAATTCCCGCTCCAGACGTTCCTGGATGATCTCCATATGCAGCAGGCCCAGAAAACCGCAT
>CAKXAF010000025.1:0-230 GCA_934869045.1 uncultured Nitrososphaerota archaeon
GATAACCATCAGCGTTTATGAAGGGGATTGAATTAAAATCTTCTCTGCATAATTCCTCTTTGAAAGATACTAAGGTTTGCATTAACTGACTTCGTAAACTAAGTAAAGTATCAATACCCATCTTATAAGTATCTTTCTTTTTTATTTGTGCCTGCATTGTTTTATTCAGTTCAGACCATTCCTTATTCATATTCAGTCATCCCACTCTGATGTGAGAATCCTGCCGGATG
>CAKXAF010000025.1:240-14996 GCA_934869045.1 uncultured Nitrososphaerota archaeon
CGGCAGCGGATGTTTTGATTCCGGCAGCCTGGAAGGCAATGGATTTGGCCTGATCCTCGGAAATTCTTCCTTGGGAACTGCCTGCGGAGTCGTCCTTTTCCACGCTGTATTCCAAAACCTTTCCGGTATAGGCGTCTATCTCATAATCATACTCGCTGCCTCCAGCCCAAAACTCCAGTTCGTATTTGGTGGTCAGCGCGCCGCGGTCCAATTCCACCTTTAGCCCGGATACCGCATCCTCTTTGACTCCGGCGTGCCGGAAAGCGGCTGCCTTGGCCTCTGCCTCTGTGAGCTGTTTGGAACCTGCTGACGTGGAACCGCCACCCTCCGCACTGCATTCCAGGACAGAGCCGGATATGGCGTCAATCTCCATTTCATATTTTTTTCCATCCGCATGGAACGTAATTTCATATTTTGCAGAGGAATCGTCCTGGTCCAGCTCCACCTGAAGCCCGGTCACAGCGGAGGCGGGAACTCCGGCTTTCTGAAGGGCGATCGTCTTCACCTGCTCCTTGCTGATGATTCCGGAGTGGGAAGAGACATTTTCGTCTGCCTGGCCTGGGTCTTTGCCCTCGCTGGAAAAGTGTACAACAGCGGCAGAACGGGCGTCGATGTCGTACTCGTATTCCGTTGTTCCCGCGAAAAATTCCAGTTCATAGACCATGAGGCCGTCTTCACTGTCAAATTCGATTTCACAGCGGGAGACATCCTTTGCCTCGACTCCGGCATGGAAGAAGGCCGCCTCTTTTGCCTCGTCCTGGGAGATATAAGCCTTGGAGCTGGCGGTCCCGGTCTGCGTCACAGCGCCTGTGCCGGTTCCTCGGGAAGTGAGGATCAGGGAAAGCTCATTGACAGTCATAGGCGTGAGACTTTCCACGGCCAGGGTCTGATCCTGAGCGGTAATTTCGCGAATCAGCGCGGCTTTTCCAACGGAGATGCCGTATTGCCTGGCAAAAGAGGCCAGTTCCTCATCCTCTGAAACGTTCTGGCTGAGAACAGCGGGTTCCAGACCATTTTCCGCCAAAGGGGTGCTTATGGCCGCAGTTACCTTTTGCTGGAGCTGCTCCGCCTTGGCGGCGTCGTGGTTTTCCACGGATACCAGGATGGAATTCTGCAGTTCGTCGAGATATCCGTTCTGGACCATGGAGCCGATGAGGGCGTTGACGGCTACCTCCAGCTGGGAGCCCTTCAGGTTCATTCCGCCGATAATTGCTTCGGCGTCATCGTTGAGGGGGTCAACGGAGAGCACACGCTCTTTGGCGTTGACGGTGATGGAGAGGCTGGGATTGACGTCCAGCAGGATGCGGGCGTCAGCGGCGTTGGCGGTATGCCAGCCGTATCCCAGGGCGCCGCTTAACACCACAACAAGGGCGGCGGCTGTAGCCATCAGAGGGGCGCGTCCGTTCTTCCTTTTCGGATTTGTCATGGAAATCACAGGTCCTTTCTGCTGATCACAGGAAGAGAGGATCTGTTCCAGTACGTCCGGCGCGGCGTGTTCCATTGCTTCCTGAAGCCGGCGCTCGAGTTCTTGATCGGTCATGTCAGTCCGTCTCCTTCCATTGCGTGCGGAGCCTTTTTACAGCCCGATGGTATTTTGACAGAACGGTCGAAAGCGGGAGCTCCAGCAGTGCCGCGATCTCGCGGTGCTTGAATCCTGTGAGGGCATGGAGGGTGAGGATCTGCCGGTCCTGGTCCGGAAGCCCGCCCAGAAGAGCCTCCAGAAGAAGCCGGTCGTCCTGGGAAATCTCCGGGATCCCGGCGAGCTGGTCCTGCCAGTCCTCCGGGGCCGTCAGGGTGGCGCGTCCATGCTCCCGCAAACGGCTGTTGGCCAGATTGCGGGTGATGGTCAGAAGCCATGCCATGGGCTTTCCATGGGAGCGGTACCCAGCCGCCGCCTGCCATGCATGCAGATAGGTGTCCTGCAGCACGTCCTCCGCGTCCGATACGTTCCTGCAGACAGAAAGGGCAAATCCATAGATGCTGGAGCGCGTTTCGCGGTACAAAGCGGCCAAAGCGTCCTTGTCTCCGTCCGCCATCTGCCGGATCCAGCTATCCAGCGTGCCTGCCGTGTCCCGGGAACACGGCGCCGGCGCAATGCGTTCTGACAGCATTCTGTATCCCTCCTGTCTGCTAAATTAACGCACGGGGAAGGCTTTTTATTGCATCGGTATAAAAATTTACCGGATAAAATTTGTCCGCGCCGGAGGCTCTTCGGCGGGGGGAGCGACCGTGTCCCGGGCGGCCTCCAGCGTTCGCAGCTGCCAGGCCATGTTGTTTCCCAAAACCCGCATGATCCGCATCCCCTCCTCGTCCTGCAGCGCCTCTTCCCGCCGGTTTCCGTGGACCATGTTCCAGTAGCAGGTGGGTGTCAGCAGCATTCCGCTGATGGTCAGATATTTGTTGAGTACGTCATAGGCTGCGGTGGTTCCCGCCCGCCGGGCAGAGACGACGGCGCAGGCCGGCTTCCACCGGAAGCAGTTTCCTGCGTAAAACGCCCGGTCCAGCATCGCCAGCAGCGAGCCGTTGGGAGAGGCGTAGTAGACCGGAGAGCCAATGACCAGACCGTCGGATTTTTCCATTTTGTCCAGAAAAGCATTGACCAGGTCGCCGTCAAAAATGCAGCGGCCCTGCGTTTTTCCATTTCGGCAGCTCCCACAGGCGGAGCATCCCTGGATGGTCTCTTTCCCAATCCACATCCGCTCCGTTTCGATTCCCTGGCGGTTTAGTGCCGCAGCAATTTCCTCCAGGGCGGCGCTGGTGCAACCATTTTCGTGGGGGCTTCCGTTGAGAAGCAGTACGTTCATAAAGACCCTCCTATTTCTTGTCGGGATAGACGTCCTTCAGCGCAAAGGGATCGTCCAGCGTCGGGACTACTTCGCCCCTGACACACATTTTTTCATATTCCGTCTGGGTTACCCACTTGGCGGCAGTGACCTCTTCTGCCTGAAGCGATAGCTCCGACAGGGAAATGTCTCGGACAAAGCGGTAAACATCGTAAAATCCGCTGTACTTGCCCGGCGCGTCTGCCCTGCGCCGGTAGCTCTTGACCAGCTTTCCAGCAGGACCTTCCCGCAGGTCCACTCCGATCTCTTCAGCGGCTTCCCGCAGAGCACCCTTATAGGAGTCCTCTCCAGCGAGAACCGCACCGCCGGTGCACTCCCAGTAACCGCCCCAGGGCTTGTCCGGATGCCGCCGGGTCAACAGTACCCGGCCGCTGGAATCAAACAGCCACACCATGACCACCAGGTGGTAGTCCTCCGCTACCATGGGCAGTCCCCGCTGCTGCAGCCGGCCGGTTTTCTGCCGGTTTTCATCATAAATATCCCAAAGCTCCGCCATTGCGCTCTCCTTAGTTAATAAATCCGCCGCCCAGTACGATTTCCCCGTCATACAGCACCGCGGACTGCCCCCGAGCCGGAGCCCGCTGGGGTTCTGCGAACCGGATGCGCAGTCCGTTTTCTTCCCGGAATACCTTTGCCGGGACCGGATTGGCCCGGGATCGGATCTTGACCGCTGCCTCCATCCCGTCCCGGATAGCGCCGGGAAAGGTCTCCGAAACGCCGGAGGCCCGGATTTCTTCCCGGCAGGTGTCCCCGCCGTCAGCCAGGTAAATCCGGTTGGTTTCCGGGTCAATTTCCCGAATAAAAACCGGCCGCCCCAGCGCGATGCCCAGCCGCTTCCGCTGGCCCACCGTGTAATGAATAATCCCTTTGTGCCTTCCGCAGGGAACCCCTTCCGGCGAGAAAAACTCCCCCTCCGGGAAAACTCCCCGCCGCGCCTCAATAAATCCGGCGTAATCGTTGTCGGGAATGAAGCAGATTTCCTGGCTGTCCGGCTTGGCCGCGCAGGAAAGCCCTGCCTTCCGGGCGATCTCCCGGACCTCCGGCTTGGGCAGGGGCGCCAGAGGGAACAGCAGCCGGGAAAGCTCCCGCTGCCCCAGCCGGTAAAGCATATAGGACTGATCCCGGTTCAGATTTTCTCCACGGGTCAGGTAGGTGACGCCTTCCCGCCGGTCCAGCCCGGCGTAGTGGCCGGTAGCCGTCCAGCTATAGCCTTCGGCATCGGCTGTTTCCAGCAGGGCGCGGAATTTCACCCCGGGATTGCAGACGATGCAGGGGTTGGGGGTCCGTCCCCTGGCGTATTCGTCCATAAAGTACTCCACGACCTCCCGGGAAAAGGTTTCGGACAGGTCGCGGACGAAGAGAGGGATCCCCAGCTGCTCCGCCGAGACCTGGGCGTCCTTTACGGTCTGCTCATGGGCAGGGGACATCTTCAGTACGACTCCGCCAACGTCCCAGCCCTGTTCCTTGAGGAGCCAGGCACAGACGGAGCTGTCGACGCCGCCGCTGAGGGCGACCAAAATACGCTTTTCGCTCATAAAAACTCCTTTTGCAGAAAAACCGGACCCGTATGAGGCGGATCCGGTTTGTTTTTTGAAAATTACTTGCCGCAATGGGCGTCTTCACTGCCTTCGCAGCCGCACTCGTGGCATTCGCCCAGGTCGCCCACGATGGGGGTGGGGTCAATGCCCTGACGGCGGTAGTAATCGGCAACCGCGGCCTTCACCGCCTGCTCTGCCAGAACCGAGCAGTGGAGCTTCACCGCAGGAAGCCCATCCAGAGCCTCCACAACGGCCTGATTGGTCAGCTGCAGCGCTTCCTCCAACCGCATTCCCTTAATGAGGTCTGTGGCCATGGAGGAGGTGGCAATCGCCGCTCCGCAGCCAAAGGTCTGAAATTTGACGTCTTCAATAACGCCGTTTTCGATTTTCAGGAACATCTTCATGATGTCGCCGCACTTCTGGTTGCCGACTTCGCCGACGCCGTTGGCGTCCGGAATCTCACCGACGTTGTGGGGATTTGCAAAATGCTCCATAACTTTTGCGCTGTATAACATGACGGGGTCATCCTTTCTGTTTTTTTGCAGGAACTTACAAGTTCTTTCCGGCCCGTTCGTCCTCGTTCCATTCCTGCCAGACCGGGGACATGGCCCGAAGCCGTTCCACAACCTTGGGCACGGTTTCCAGGGTGTAATCCACGTCTTCTTCCGTGGTGTCAGAGCCAAGGCTCAGCCGCAGTGATCCGTGGGCGATGCCGTGCTCCAGCCCGATGGACAGCAGCACGTGGGAGGGATCCAGCGACCCGGAGGTGCAGGCAGAGCCGGAGGAGCCGGCGATGCCGTTGAGATCCAGCAAGAGCAGCAGCCCCTCGCCTTCAATTCCGCCGAAGGAGATATTGACGTTGGTGCAGAGACGGTTTTCGGCGCCGCCGTTTAATCGGGTGCAGGGGACCTTCAGCAGGCCCTCGATCAGCCGATCCCGGAGTCGGGCCATCTTGGCGACCTTTTCGTCAAAATTCTCGTAGGTCTCCTCAATGGCCGTACCCAGCCCCACGATGGAGGCCAGATTTTCGGTGCCGGCGCGCTTGCCGGATTCCTGTCCGCCGCCGTCCATGAAATTATCCAGAATCACGCCGCGGCGGATGTAAAGGGCCCCGACGCCTTTGGGCGCGTGGATTTTGTGGCCGGAGAGAGAAAGCATGTCGATGTTTTCCGCTTGGACGTCAATGCGGACATTTCCCACCGCCTGAACGGCATCGGTGTGGAAGAGAACCTTATGCGCCTTACAGATGGCGCCGATCTCCCGGATGGGCTGGATGGTGCCGATCTCGTTGTTGGCGTACATGATGGAGACGATGGCGGTGTCCGGGCGGATGGCCTTCTCCACATCGGCGGGATCCACATACCCCTGTTTGTCCACAGGAATATAGGTGACCTCAAATCCTTCCCGCTCCAGCGCCTGGCAGGTGTGCAGCACCGCGTGATGCTCAAAAACCGAGGTGACGATGTGCTTCTTGCCCCGGGTACGGGCCAGCCGCCGGGCCGCGCCTTTGATGGCCCAGTTGTCAGATTCGCTGCCGCAGCCGGTGAAGTAGATTTCCTGGGGCTTGGCGTTAAAAGCTGCGGCGACCTTTTCCCGGGCCTGCTCAATGGCGAGGGCCGCCTCCCGGCCCATGGCATAAATACTGGACGGGTTTCCGTAATGCTCGGTCAGGTAAGGAACCATAGCCTGGAACACCCGGTCTGAAATTTTTGTGGTGGCAGAGTTGTCCAGATACACAAAATGATCCATTTGACATTTCCTTTCTGAAAGGGGACTGTATGGAACCGGAGTTTCCGGTATATTTTTACAACTCCATTATATACCGGCCCAGTGGGGAAAGCAAGGCCGGAAACGAGTGTTTACAGAAAATTTTCAATTCCTACCAAATCAGTAATGATTATCGGAATTTCTGACTCTCCGCAACAGCCAATTGGTCGCACCGCTCATTTTCCGGATGCCCCGCGTGACCCTTCACCCAGCGGTAAGACATCTGATGCCGCGCCAGCTGTTCCAGCAGCTTTTCCCAGAGATCCACGTTTAAGGCGGGGGACTTGTCCGCCTTGCGCCAGCCGTTGCGCTTCCAGCTGTAGACCCACCCCTTGGTAATGGCGTCCAGGACGTACTTGGAGTCGCTGGTCAGCGTGACCTCGCAGCCAAATTTCAGGGCGGACAGCCCTTCGATGACGGCAGTCAGCTCCATGCGGTTGTTCGTGGTGGCAGCTTCCCCGCCGGAAAGCTCCTTCCGGCGGCCTTCACATTCCAGCACCGCGCCCCAGCCGCCTGGGCCAGGATTTCCGCTGCATGCGCCGTCGGTGTACAGATTGACGTGTTTGATAGCGATCGCTCCTCGAAACAAGGTCTCCGGATGTAGTATATCCGTTTCTGGAAATAAATACAAGAAAAATCAATCGGGAATGCGCCAGTCCATGGTGATACCATGCTGGTTGAGAAAACGGGTTGCCTTGGAAAAATGGCGGCAGCCGAAAAAGCCGGAATTGGCCGAAAGGGGGCTGGGATGGGCGGCCGTGAGAACCAGATGGCTGGGATTGGTCAGCAGCGGCCGCTTAGCCCTGGCGTTGGCTCCCCAAAGAAGGAAAACCATGGGCTGATCCCGTTCATTGAGCTTCTGGATCACTGCGTCGGTAAAGGTTTCCCAGCCGATACCGCGGTGGGAGTTGGGCTGGCCTGCCCGAACGGTCAGCACCGTGTTTAAGAGCAGCACGCCGTTTTTTGCCCAGGCTTCCAGACAGCCGTGTCGGGGAGGTGTGACTCCCAGATCGTCCTGAAGCTCCTTAAAAATATTCTGGAGCGAAGGCGGCGCAGGGACGCCGCGCTGAACGGAGAAGGCGAGCCCATGAGCCTGCCCGGCTCCGTGATAGGGGTCCTGCCCCAGGATGACCGCCTTGACCGCTCCGCAGGGCGTGAGCCGGAGTGCGTTGAAAAGGTCGTACATGGAAGGATAGATGGTGTGCGTCCGGTATTCCTGCTTCAAAATCTGCCGAAGCCGGAGGTAATACTCTTTCCGGAATTCGTCCTCTAAAATGCCGTCCCAGTCGTTTCCAAGGGATACCATGCCATCCCGCCTTTCTGATAAGAAATCCGCTGCAAAGATCGATTGAATTTATTGTACCTCTTTTTTTGCAAAAAGTAAAGAAAAGCGACATTTTTTCTACATTTTTCAACAGTTCGCTTCTTTACATTTCCGGGCCTTTTGGGTATAATAAAAATGCATTGCCATCAGGAACGGCCCTCCATTGCGGCTTTCGCGCCGGAGGGCCGTTTTTCTTAGGACGTGCGCAACAAGATTACCAGAAGAAGGGCGGTGCTGTATGGCATTGCAGAAGATCGCACTGCTGCGGCAGCTGTATGATTCCGAACCGGATCCGGCCTTCGGATTTGATGGGAGTCTGCGGGTTGCCTGGCTCAATCCGGCCTGTGAGCAGGTGTTTCCAGAATTGGTAGAAGGAATGTACCTTCCGGAGGGATTTCCTGATTTTGGATTGGAGGCTTTGCGGGACACGGTGCGGGACCGGGGCGCCGGTGTGTTTCAGAACCGCCGGGATGGCAGTGAAAGCATCGCCGTAGTTTGCTATGGAAGAAAAGAATCTCCATTTTACGTGGGTTCCTATCGGGGCTTCTGCACCTATCGGGTGGATCCGCAGGATGCCGAAAGCGCCGGCGGCGTGCAGCTGATGAGCTATTACGTCCGGAAGCGTGTTTTCGGCATCTTTAACCAGCTGGACCTTCTTGCTGAGCAGATGGAGGAAACTGGCAGCGAAAGCGCAGCCGACAGCATCGCTCGGGTAGAGGATGGCTGCTTGGCGCTGCTCAGGCTGTGTACAGACCTGAGTGTGTATTACCGCCGGGATGAAACCCCGGTGCTGGCGCCGGTCCCCATGGGGGGTTATCTGCTCCGCATCATGCAGGAGCTGGATTTCCGTCTGATTCCTGCCGGCGTCCGGTTGGATTATGAAATTGACTGCGGAAATGCGGTCTGTATGCTGGACCGTGACCGGATTGCCACTGGCATTTTGAATATGCTCGCAGCTTCCGTGCGGTATTGCCGCAGCAGCGGTATCCAGAATGGGGTCTTTACCTGCCGGTGTAAAGAGGCGGACGGGGAACTTCGGCTGCTGCTGTCAGATACCTGCTCTGTTTTTTCAGAGCTGCGCAGCGCTCCCTCCGCTGAGAATTTTTTGAAGCTCGACGTGACAGGAGAGCTCTTTCCCCTGAAAAGAGTGGGCTATGAAATCCTGGAGCGGGCTGTGGAAGACTCCGGCGGCAGTTGTTTGCTGGAAAACAGCAGCCCGGGTATCCGAATTCTGATTCGCCTTCCGATCCTGGAGGACCGCCCAGAGCTCCGGGTGGAAGATGAGCCGGTCTACACGGCGCAGCGGGATATGAACGGGCGGACCAGCCTGGTGAATATCATGCTGGCAGATCTATTCTGACGAAGCCGCAGCTTTAAATGTGCGGATTTTGGAAAAAATGCTGCTTGCTATCCTGCGGGCGGCGTGCTATGATAAAAAGGATCTGAAACAAAAGGAGAGGGTTGTATGAACACCATCCTGATAGCCGTGACGGTTTTATTTTTTGTCACGCAGAGTGCGGCGCTGAAAAAAATCAAAATTATTTCCCTCCGACAGAATTTATTGAGTACTGCAATTTCCTCCGGCATGATCGCCGCTGCGCTGGCCGTTTGGGCAGTTGCCGTCCGCCCGGCCTTCAGCGCGGAAACCCTGCTTTACGGCGCGATTTTCGGAGCGGTTTTCGTGGTCACGCTGGCGGCTTATTATTTCGCTATGCAGAGCGGCCCTCTGTCCTATACCAGCTTCTTTTTTTCGGCCAGTATGCTGATCCCTTCCGTGGCGGGTCTTCTTTTTTGGAAAGAGCCGTTCCGCTGGAACGTGGGGATTGGCATTGTGCTGTTCCTGGCGGCATTTTATTTTATCACGGTTCTGGGCGGGAGCAAGGGCGGTAAGGTCAGCAGGCGCTGGCTCGTTCTCTGCGCCCTGACGTGGGCCTGCAACGGCAGCCTGTCCATTTTTATGAATTTGCAGCAGCGTTCCCTGAAGCGGGCCAACCTTCCCGCCGAGCCCAGCCAGATGATGCTGGTCTCCTTTGGTGTGGCCTTTGCATTGGCTCTGGCGGTCTGCCTGTTTCTTGGCAGGAAAGGCAAAGGCCTGCGGGCAGATCTCCCGGTCATGCGCCGGTCGCTGCTCCCCATCGCTTTGGTGGCGGCAGGAACCGGCGGCGGAAACGTTCTGACGTCCTATCTGACCGGCGTGGTTCCCAGTTCCTACCTGTTTCCCGTGGTCCAGGGCAGCACCATGGTGCTGATTACCCTCTATTCCATGCTGGTGCTGAAGGAAAAGATCAACGCCGCTGGGAAAATCGGGATTCTCATCGGCGCCTGCGCCATTGTTTTCATTAATCTGTAAAAGGGCTCCATAGACAACCTGCCCCAAAATCCAACTGCCGCCGGAACCTAAAGGGTTCCGGCGGCAGTTGGATTTACGGGGCCATATTCTGGTATTTCTGTTTTGCTTCGTCTATTTTTTGCTGTTCCGCGGCGGGGGTGGGATACCATCCCCGCTTGCTCATCTCCTGAAAAATGTCGTTCTGGATCTGATGCTCCTCAGACAAAAGCGCGAGGAATTTCTGACGTACCTCCGGAGTGGCGCATTCGTTGCTGAAATTGTTGTAACCGTCGGTGGCGAATTTCTCCGACGCAAGGGCGTCGGTCAAAACCTCCTGGTCGTCGAAGCTCTGGGGAATAGAAGTCAGTGCCATAAAAACCCTCCCTTCTAACCGAGCAGGCCCAGCAGGGTCTGATAGTGGGTGCGGTGTTTGGCTGCGATCTCCTCGCACTTGGTCTTCAGCTGCGGATCGGTACAGACCTGAGAGTAAAGGGCATATTTCTTGACCAGGGAGCACTCCATGCCCAACTGGTCGCTGAGCGCGGACAGTTCCTTTGCCGTGATTTGAGCCATGTTTCTTCCTCCTTTGCATTTGCAGGACGAGAGCGTCCTCTTTTAGTATGGAAGAAGTTCGGCCAGATATTCCTGGAAATGGGGCAGGCTGTTCCAACCCCAGGCAAGGAGCCGGATGCTGCGGGGGAGCAGCGCGGGGTATTTTGAAAATAGTTCCAGCTTGTCAGGTGGAGCGGGAATTGAAAAGGTGATTTCTTCCGTAAAAATTTCCAGTGTGTACCGCCACGGAGCCGTTTCCTCCAGCCGCAGCGGCGCGGCGGAGGGCGTGAGCACCGACTGGGTGTTGATCCAGACGGCGCTTAAGCCCGCCAGCAGCCCGCAAAGACAGAGTGTGGGAAGAAAGCCCAGCCAAAAGGAGCGCAGGGCGTGTTTCATAAAAAAAGCCTCCGGTTATTTTTTTAAGCGGTTGAGCAGCTCGCCCAGCGCCTTTCCGATGAGATCGCCGGAATAGCTGGCCTGCTCCAGAGTGTTCCCGTGCCCACCCACCTCAATGAGGATGGAACCCGTGGTCAGGTTCTGGTTGTAAAATCGGTAGTCAAAGAGCACCGGCCGGGTCAGGCCGGGATAATCCCCCTCCAGTTGATTCTGCAGCGCCGCAGAAAAGCTCAGATTCTTCATGTAGTCCGGGTAGTTCATGGTCCCGTTTTCACAACCGGAGATGATCATAACCTGAGCGGCGGTCCTGCCGCCGACTTCCGCCACCGGCGCCGTCACTGTGTTGCCGGAAACAATGGCGTCCCGGTGGATGTCCAGCACGACCTTGATGGAGGGATATTGCTCTAAGTATTTCTGCACCGTCACCCGCGACCGGTCGTAGGAACCGTTGTAGGAGGGATAATCGTGCTGGGTGACGTCGTGAAGGACCCCGATGCCGGCGGCCTCCAGCTGTTCCGCAATGCGGTCTCCGATAACGGACATATTTTTGCTGTTGTCCGTGGAGCGGAAACTGGTCGTCTTATCGTAGGTATCCCCATGGAAGGGCATATAGCTTTCCGTAGTATGGGTGTGCATGATGAGCACCTGGGGCTCATCAGTGTCCTCAATGGTAAAATAGGGAGGATTCTGGACTTGCTTGATAATTTCCTCCCGGGAAACGGAGGTGCAGTTTTTAATATACCCGTTTTCCAGGGGAATATAAATAGTAGAGGGAGCGGTGGTGAAGGTCTTGTGGACCAGCGCGGCCCGATTCTCTTCGGGAATGAAAGGATCCGGCTGTGGTTCCGTTACCGTACTGCTTTCCGGGAGGGCGGAGCTTTCCTCCTGGGACTGCTCCGGAAGGGACTGGATTGGATCAGAGTCCTCCTGTTCCGGATCCTTTACCGGCAGAGAGGCTGTCTGTGACGGTTCCGGTTCATCGGGCTTCGCTGCAAACCCCTGCAAAAGGGCCAGTCCGCCTTCTGGAAGTGTGAGTCCCGCCGAGATCAGCCCGGCCTTGGCAACGTATCCGGATATCGTGGGAAGGCTCCAAAGCAGCACTCCGGCCGCTGCCGGAATGGAAACTGCCAAAAATAGCGCGACCAAGATCTTTTTTATGAGCAGTCTGCGGCGCAGACGGGTACGCATAACAGACTCCCCCTTTCCTGTGTTTTTCCGCCGGGGCTCAGAGCCGCCGTATAGTACAGGGTATGCGGCGGACCGGCGCGATATGCGGGCGGCGCCGGCGGGGAATTTTTTGGCGAGACTGTGAACCTTTCCGCTATTCCCTTGACAAAGGAGGCGTTTTTGATTAAACTGTTAATAAGAATACCCATTGGAAGAAATCAGGAAACGGCCCGCATTTTCGCCGTCAAACGGCCTGTCTGCCCGCTTGGGGAAAATGCGCGCTTTCGGAATAAAGGGGGTTTGTTCATGGTAAAACTCAAAAACCATCTTGGCGCCATCGATATTTCCCAGAACTTTTTTGTCAACCTGGTCGGCGCGACGGCGACCAGCTGTTTTGGTGTGGCCGGGATGGCGGTCTCCGATCCGGCCCAGGGCTTTTTAAGCAAGGTGCTCCGCGGCCGCGAGGACTCCCGCGGCGTGAAGATCCGCAGTAAAAACGGCAGGCTGGTGATCGACCTGCACATTATCGTGATGTACGGCACCAATATTTCCGCCATCGTCAAGAGCATCATGCACAAGGTGAGCTATACCGTGGAGGATGTGACCGGAATTCAGGTGGATCACGTAAACGTCTATGTAGACGGGATGCGGACCAGCTGAGCGCGGGTCAGAAATTAAGGAAGGCGTCTTTTCGGCGCCGGGTAAGGAGTGCGGCTTTCAGTGATTAACGGAAGTGTGCTGCGCGACGCAGTTGTGTCGGCGGCGTATACGATTGCGAATCAAAAGCAAAAGGTTGACGAACTAAACGTTTTCCCCGTCCCGGACGGGGACACCGGCACCAATATGTCCATGACCATCGGCGCGGCAGTGCGGGAGCTGGAGCTCCTCAAGGAGCCGACCGTGGCCGAAACCTCCAGGGTGGCGGCCTCCGCCCTGCTGCGGGGCGCCCGCGGCAACTCCGGCGTCATTCTGTCCCTGCTGTTTCGGGGCTTCAGCAAGGGCCTGAAGGAGAAGACCGAGGCCACTGGAACCGACCTGGCCGAGGCCCTGAGCGAGGGCGTTGCGGCCGCTTATAAGGCGGTGATGAAGCCCACCGAGGGCACGATCCTCACCGTAGCCCGCGAAGCCGCGGAAAAAGCTCAGGAAATTGCCTGCCAGACCAATGATGCCCTCACTGTTTTCCGCGCCATCGTCACCCAGGCAGAGGAAACCCTGAGCCGTACTCCCGAGCTGCTGCCCGTCCTGAAAAAGGCCGGCGTTGTCGACGCGGGCGGAATGGGCTTCGTGGTCATTGTCAGGGCCATGCTTGCCGTGTTTGAAGGCGGCGCGGTCGTCCGCCCGGAGGCCTCCCAGCCTGCGGCAGCCCCCCGGCCCAAGCGGTCGGCGGTGGCGGAAGCCAGCGGGGATATCAAATTTGCCTACTGCACCGAGTTTATTGTGGAGAAGGCCTCCGGGTCCGGCGATGCCCTGAAGCTTCGGGCTTACCTGGAATCCATTGGCGACAGCGTCGTGGTGGTGGACGATGAGGAGATCATCAAGGTCCACGTTCACACCAACCACCCCGGCGACGCGCTGGAAAACGGCTTGAAATTCGGCTCCCTTACCAAGATGAAGATCGAAAACATGAAGGAGCAGCATACCGCTCAGGTCACAGAAGCGGATCAGCTGGAGGAGGATTCCTCCTACGTCCCTGTGGATCCGGACATGCCCTTCGGCTTCGTTGCCGTAGCTGCGGGCCAGGGCGTCCAGTCCCTCTTTGAGGATTTGGGCGTTACCCATGTCGTCACCGGGGGACAGACCATGAATCCCAGTACCGACGATATTCTCAAGGCCATCCAGGCTACCCCGGCTCAGACGGTTTTCGTCCTTCCCAACAACAAAAACATCATCATGGCGGCGGAGCAGGCTGTCAAGCTGGCGGACCGCCGGGTCTGCGTCCTCCAGACCGTCAGCATCCCCCAGGGCATTTCCGCCATGCTGGCCTTTGATCCGGACGCCTCCTTCAACGACAACCAAGTCCTGATGACCGAGGCCTTTTCCCGGGTCCAGACCGGTCAGGTGACCTTTGCCGCCCGGGACAGCGAGTTCGACGGCCATAACATCAAAGCCGGCGAGATCCTTGCCATGGAAAACGGCAAGCTGAGCTTTGTGGAGAAGGACCTGACAAAATCTCTTTACAAGCTGACTCGGTCCCTGGTGCGGAAGGACTCCAGCTTCGTCACGATTCTCTATGGCGCCGACGTCACCGACGACCAGGCCCAGGAGGCCTGCGACCTCCTGAAATCCAAGCTGTCAGCCAACCTGGAGGTCAACCTCATCAACGGCGGCCAGCCTGTTTACTATTACATCGTTTCGGTAGAATAACCGCCCAAAGGTAATACTTTGCCCGCCTTTTTTCGAAAGCCGGGAGGATTTTTCAGAGCGCGCAGCTCCAATCCCGTGAGGATCCGGCCGCACCTGCGGATGTCCCTGCATCCCGGTATGGATCGCTTGGTAAAAAACGCGGCCCGTTTGCGTGAGCAAAATCAAAATCGCCCCAAAACCCTCCATCCGGTTTGCCCCATTTGCCGATAAAAAGCTTTTATCCGCAAGCGCAAGCCCATTGCAGAGCAATGGGCTTGCTTTTCGTTGGAGGGGGTTCTCAAAACCGTTCCTGCCGCGGCAGACTCATTCGAAAGGAGAACGGCCCATGCCGGACGAAACCCTGGCGTCCCCCATCACTATCCTGAAAAACGTCGGTGCGAAGCGGGCCGCCCTCTATGAAAAGCTGGGCGTGTCCACTGTGGGAGAGCTGCTCCGCTTCTACCCCCGGACTTACCTGGATTATACGTCCCCGACCC
>CAKXAF010000026.1:0-11292 GCA_934869045.1 uncultured Nitrososphaerota archaeon
GCATGTTGCTCCACTGGTCATCACCGCCAAACTGCAGGTTGCAGCCATACCGTTGGTACAGGCAAAGAAAATCGTAGCTCTGCATGATCATGTAGTTAAACTCCAGGAAGGATAGTCCTTTCTCCATCCGCTGCTCGTAGCACTTAGCTCGGAGCATGTTGTTAACGGAGAAGCAGGCGCCAATGTCCCGGATAAATTCAATGTAATTGAGTCCCAAAAGCCACTCCGCGTTGTTGACCATCATCGCCTTGCCTTCGCCGAATTCGATAAACCGGCTCATCTGCTTTTTAAAGCAGTCACAGTTGTGCTGAATGAGCTCCGGCGTCATCATTTGCCGCATATCCGTTCGGCCGGAGGGGTCGCCAATCATCCCGGTACCGCCGCCGATGAGAGCAATGGGCCGGTTGCCCGCCATCTGAAGCCGCTTCATCAGGCACAGCGCCATGAAATGCCCGACGTGGAGGCTGTCAGCAGTCGGATCAAACCCGATGTAGAAGGTTGCCTTCCCTTCGTTGATGAGATTGCTGACCAGTTCCTCATCGGTGACCTGCGCGATCAGGCCGCGACGCTTGAGTTCCTCATAAGTTGTCATGATTTTCCATCCTTTCCTTGTGTGCCGGAGCCATTTGCTCCGTTGAATGAATTGAAAAGCCGGGCAAGCGAGAAATAAAAAATCCCCTGCCCGCATCGCGGACAGAGGACGATTCAGCGTGCTGAAACGTGTTACCACCTCAATTTACCGTTTTTTCACAAAAACGGCCTCGTCAAGTACACGGATGAAATCCGGATACTCCCATGCGGTAACGGGCATACCCGGCATCCCCTACTGGTTTCCGTTCAGAGCGCAGCTCCGAGAGGTATTCCGCTTTCCCCATCCACGTCCTCGCACCGGCCGGACGCTCTCTGATGCCGGTAAAAAAGCGTACTCTTTCTCATCACAGCTATTGCATTTACTTTAGCATATCCGCTCTGTTTTGTCAAGAAGATTTTCCAAAATCCTTCGTTTTCGGAACAGGTCCCTCTTTTTTGCAAAAGGCAGGACACCCCGGAGCATCTGGATCAATCCGGTTTGCCTCCCCGACGCGGTACTGTCTGCTGAAATGGGGACCTTTTCTCCGGCAGAACCAACAGTGTTCCCGCCGGTAAACCGTCTCCCTGCTGTCGTCAAAGCAATAGACGCATTCTCGGCACTGTCCCATTTAGGCCGCCAGCATTTTCGGCAGGAAATACAACAGAACAATAACGCCCAGTGCGATCCGATACCAACCGAAGGGCTTAAAGTCATGCTTTTTAATAAAGCTCATCAG
Organism: uncultured Nitrososphaerota archaeon; assembly: GCA_934869045.1. Classification (GTDB taxonomy): domain Bacteria; phylum Bacillota; class Clostridia; order Oscillospirales; family Ruminococcaceae; genus Merdivicinus. The sequence goes on from CAKXAF010000026.1 coordinate 1,308, forward strand.
GAACTTTATGACGAAGACGGAAACGAGAAAAGCGACGATCATACCGGCGGCGAGGGCAAAAAATTCCGCACCGGTGAAGCTGAACCCGAATTTCGCCATTTTGAGCACGCTCATGCCCAGCATAACCGGCACCGCAAGGAAAAATGTGAACTCCGCAGCAGCTACCCGTGATACGCCAATGAGCAGCGCCCCGACAATGGTTGCGCCGGAACGGGAAGTCCCCGGAATGATGGAAAGCACCTGAAATAACCCGATAATCAGCGCAGTCCGGTAGGAAATGTCCGTCAATTTCCGGATGCGCGGCGTGCGCTTGGCGTTCCAGCCTTCAATTACGATAAAGGCGATGCCGTAGACGATGAGCGCTGCAGCGATGACAATGGGCGTGTGCAGATGCGCCTCAATGTAGTCATCGAAAAGAATCGTTACAACCGCTCCCGGAATACACGCGACGACCACCTTCAACCACAGGGAGATCGTTTCCATTTTCACTACGGGCCGGGATTTATCCTTGAACTGAAATGGAAACATTTTGTGCCAAAACAGCACGATTACCGCTAAAATCGCACCAAGCTGGATAACAAAAAAGAACATCTCCTTAAATTCGTCCCGCATATTCAGGTGGATGAATTCATCGACCAGGAGCATGTGGCCGGTACTGCTGATCGGCAGCCATTCCGTGATTCCCTCGACGATTCCAAGAAAAACCACCTTTAAAAATTCCAAAAAGCTCTCCATATCCGTTTCCCTCGTCTCTTTGTTGCTTATTTATCTGAGTATACCATACCACGGAAATCCCGTCAATCGAAAAGAGGCGCCTTAAGAAAGAATTCATCTTTCCTTTGACATGAAAAAACCGACCGCCATCCGGCAGCCGGTTCAAACGGTCAGCGCATCCCAATTGCCTCGTCCACCGGTATGGAGAGCAAAACCCCTCTTGCCGGTGTCTGAGAACCTGCCGCGCGGCTGATGGCCTGCATGACCGGCTGCCGCATCTCCCGGGTCACAACAATGGCGACAATCTCCCGTTCCGGATGGATGGAAATGCCAAAAAACTTCGCGGCATCGTCCCCGCTGACGTCCCGCGCATGCAAAACTGTGCCGCCTCTTGCACCCACCTGACGGGCGGCCTCCATCACTTCGTCGGTATGCCCTGGTTCAACTGCAGCCAGGATGAGATCTTTTTGAATCGCAGGTTCCATAGCAGGTTTTTCCCCCTTATCCTCAACTTCGTCCATTTTTACGCCTACTGCAGACAGCGCCGCCCCCAAACTGGACAGCGGCACGGAAAAGGCGATCCCGTTGCCCGGGCCGCGGATCTGCATTTTATCCGCAAAGTCCTGCAGCAAACTGGGAATCCCGCTTTCTGGAACCAAGCTCAGTACCACTGACTTTTCCGTCTGTCCCAGTCCTAGACAGTCCAGCACTTCTGAGCTGGCTGTCCCGTGTCCCAGGCAGACCATTTGGAACAGAACGCCCTGTTCCCGGCAGATGGAAACGATCCGCTCCCCCCTGCCCCGGTCTACAATGGTGACCAAGAGTTTAAAGATATGCTTTTTCATCGGTATTCTCCTCAAAATCGATGATTTCTTCTTCCACCGCCGGAAGCGCCGGCTGCCGGGCAGCCTTTTTCTGATGGCCTTTATAAACCAGCCCTAGAAGCTGGATAGTGATCAGCGGCGTCATCGCCACCATAGCGACAATGCCGAAGGCGTCGGTCAGAACGTTTCCTCCCACGCTCTCGCAGGCGCCCATGGCAAACGGCAGCAAAAATGTCGCCGTCATAGGGCCGCTGGCTACCCCACCGCTGTCAAAAGCGATGCCGGTGAATATTTTGGGCACGACAAAGGTCAGGCCGATGGCAATGGCGTATCCTGGTATCAGCAGCCAGAAAATAGAAATCCCCGTTAAAATCCGTAGCATGGCGAGTCCGATCGAGACCGCGACGCCGATAGACAGACACAACTGCATCGACTTCTGCGGAATCGCGCCGTCGGAAATTTCCTCTACCTGCTTGTTTAAAACATGAACCGCAGGCTCAGCCGCAACAATAAAGTAGCCGATGACCATCCCCAGAGGAACCAGCAACCAACTGCGGGACGATTCTGCCAGTTCCGCGCCTATGTAATGCCCGGCAGGCATAAACCCCACGTTTACGCCTGTCAGGAAAAGCACCAGTCCCACAAAGGTATATAGCGCTCCTACCCCGATTCGGATGGCCTGCCGCTTGCGGAAGCGCCGGGTGACCAATTGGAAGATCACCGTGCAGACCAAGATCGGTGACAGGGCAGCGACCACCTCCTTCAGATAGGTGGGAAATCCCGCCGCAAACTGGTCAGCCATATCCGTTGTAGTGAATACGTCGGGCACCTGGGCAGGCTCATACCCGGCGGTGGAGGGGTTGTAAAAGATCCCAAGCAGCAGCACCGCCAGAATCGGCCCGATGCTGCACAGCGCTACCAGACCGAAGCTATCCTCCCGGGAACCATCATCCGCACGGATCGAAGCCATACCGATGCCCAAAGCCATGATGAACGGAACCGTGATCGGGCCTGTGGTCACCCCGCCGGAGTCGAAGGCTACCGCGATAAAGTCCCTGGGAGCAAAAAAAGCCAGAAAAAAAATCAGCAGGTAAAAGACAACCAGCATCCGGGAAAGTGGGATCTGAAACACCGTCCGCAGAATCGCCACCACCAAAAAGAGTCCAACTCCTGCCGCCACCGTCAGGATTAGCACAGAATTCGGCACAGCCGGCACCTGGTTGGCAAGCACCGACAGATCCGGTTCCGCAATAGTTACAACCGTGCCGATGAAAAAGCCGATGGGAATCATAAAGGACAGCTTCCGGGATTTGGTAATCTCCACACCGATCCCGTCGCCAATGGGCATCATCGCCATGTCTGTCCCCAGTGAAAAGAAACCCATTCCCACAATCAGCAGGCAGGCGCCAGTCAAAAACATCATCATTGTTCCGGCCGGCAGCGGTGTGATCGTAATGCTCAGCAGGAGGACAATCAGTGTGATTGGCAGCACTGACGTCAGGGCTTCCGTGATTTTTTCTTTCAGCGTCTGGTTCATCGGCCCACCTCTTTTCAAGCTCATTTCAGGAAGCATCTTAAGACTTCCTCAATGTTATTATAGCAGAAAAAAGTGGCAAAATCGAACCTTGTATAAAGATTTTATAAATATTTCATATTTTCATGTCTGAAGTCTCTTTGCCTCTTCTATATTACGCACCTCCAGTCGACCCGCCTAAAGAAATTTTCCGAACCGTGCAGTCACTGCTGAAAGTCTCTTTCCGCCATTAAGCAGCCGGCAAGAGACTCTCCTCTTTCAGAGTATTCAGCTGTTCCCATAAACGCGGAAAATCCCGGAACAGCCGTGCTATCCCGGGATTCATCTTTATGCCATCGTCTTGAGCATCTCCTGCGTAACCTCACAGTCCATCCGGTCTCCAGCCAGGAATTTGGCAATCTCACTGCCAGTGTGAATTCCGATCCGGCGTTGTCCGTTGTTGACCAGGCCTGCCAGATGGGGAGTAAAGATTACGTTGGGCAGGGAGCGCAGCGGATGATCAGCCACAGGTGGCTCCGGATCCGTCACGTCCAGGCAGGCATATTTCAGGTTCCCCGCCGTCATGTGGGCATAGAGCGCCGCTTCGTCGATCAGGGAGCCCCTTGCTGTATTCACCAGTACCGCGTCCTTTTTCATCAATGCCAGCGTATCGGCATTGAACATGTGATAGGTCTCCGGAATCGAGGGCGCATGGATGGAAACAATATCGCTCTTTTTGAGCAGCTCTTCAAAATCCGCTTTGACTGCACCCAATTCGGCGGCCTTTTCCGCAGAGATAAAGGGGTCATACATAAGGATCTCCACACCGAAATTCCGCATCAGCCGGATGTAGTGCTTTCCGGCCCAGCCGGCGCCCACAACGCCGACGGTGATATCAAACAGCTCCCGGATGTCGTCCTTTCCTTCATTCCAGCCTCCGGCCGCAATGTTTTTAGACAGCTGGAACACATTCTTCGATGCCGCGATGGACAGGCCCAGCGCCGTTTCCGCCACGCCCTCACCCAGCGGCTTGGGAGAGCCGGTCACCCGCACGCCTTTCGCCCACAGCTCGTCGGAAACGATAGGCTTTACGCTGCCCGCCGCGTGGACTACCAGCTTCAGTTCCGGCGCCGCTGCAAGGATATCGCCGGTCAGAGGCTGACTTCCCCAGGAGGTCACTGCAATATCCGCCCCGGCAATCACCTTTTTCACCTGCTCCGCCCCGGTGTCATCCGTTTCATTGACGACGACTTCGCCAAAAGATTGGAGTTTTTCCATCGCTTTTTCGGAAAAAAGTCGTTTCCGCATGGCGCTGCTCAGAATCATTGCAATTTTCATTTTGTCGCATCCTTTCCGTGTTGCTGTTTCCATTTTAACATAAGCCCCCAAAATTGTATTTGCAGAATCGTCGGGGGTATTTGCAGATTCTGCTCGGCATTTTTGCTTTTTTCAAAAAACTGTGCTACAATAAGGAAAACGCTGAATACTGTGCGTACCAGCACTGCACAAAGGAGCCGTCTGTACATGACCAAGGTCTATTGGATCGCAAAATATCCGCAGATACAGAACAATCCGTCCCACAGCCACAGTTTTTACCAGCTGCTGGTCCCAACCGGCGGCGAGGGTTCTGTCCTCATCGGAGAAACTTCTTATCCAGCCAGCCGCGGCACTGCCCTGCTGGCGCGGCCCGGCGTCCCTCACGGAGTATTCCGCTCGGAAAGCCCCGCCCTTCCCAAATTCATCGATATCAAATTCGCCGTTACCGACGCTTCTTTGAACCGGGAGCTTCTCGCCCTTCCCGACTGCATCCCGCTGCCGGATTTTGAGACCTGCCTTTCCCAACTGGAAAATATCCTGAACGAGGCGCAGTTTCAGGAGGCTTTCTGCAACGAAATCATCAATATGGCGTTCAGCATCTTTCTCATCAGCCTAGTCCGCAGCCGCCATGGTGAAAAAAGCGCCGCCGTTATCCAGTACGAAAAAGCCAGCGCTCTGGATGACACCTACAAGGGTCTTCCCGTTTCTCAGCTGCTCCAGTATATCAACCAAAACTTCAACCGGATCATCAGCTTGGACGATCTCACCCACTTTGCCCATGTCAGCAAAACGACGCTCATCGATATTTTCAAAGAGATGTACGGCACCACGCCGATTAAATATATCAACAACCTCCGAATGAAAAAGGCCAAAGAACTCCTGGCGAACTCTGATATGAGCATCAGTGAAATCTCCGAGCTGGTGGGCTTTCAGAGCATCCACTATTTCAGCCGGAATTTCAAGGAACGGGAGGGCTGTGCTCCCCTGGCCTATCGCCGGAAACACCAGGACAGCCGCTACATCACCCTGGAAAACCGTCCGGTTTAGCTTTCCCGCATCTCGTCCAATACCACCGGCTGCCCTGTTTGCGCCGACCGGTAAATCGCCAGGATGATCTCCACAGCCTTGCGGCCTTCCCGCTGATCCACCAGCAGATCTCCGCCTGTACGGATAGCCCGGACCATGTCGGCCAGTTGCTCCGCATGGCATTCCGCCGCCAGCGCCGCCGGATCGCCCGCCGTTTGAATCCCGCTTTCCACCGGGTGGAGAAGGGATTCTGGCGGGTCTTTTAAATTCCAAGCCGTAATATGGTCTTCTGTCAGGGTGATACCGCCCAATGTGCCGTTGATCTCCATTCGGCGCCCATATCCGGGCCGCGCGGAAGTCGTTGCCTGAATGATTCCCAGCGCCCCGCTTTCGTATTCGACCACAGCAGAAAGGGTATCCTCCGCCTCAATGCGGTGCAGGAGCGTCCGGCTGCGGGCGAACACGCTGCGCACCGGCCCCATAATGCTCTGCACCAGGTCCACGCCGTGAATTCCCTGGTTCATCAGTGCGCCGCCGCCGTCCATGGCAAGCGTCCCGCGCCAGGAGCTGCCGGAGTAGTAGGCCTCTTCCCGGTAATATTTCATGTAGATGTCCCCGCAGACCAGCCGCCCCAGCTTTCCCTCAGCCACAGCCTCCCGGATCTGTCGGTAAGCCCGCGTAAACCGCAGCTGGGAGATGCAGCAGAGCTTCACCCTGCTTTCCCGGCAGGCATCCTCCACCCGGCGGAGCTGTTCCATGGTAATCGCCATCGGTTTTTCCACCACCACGTGCTTGCCCGCGTGGGCGGCCTGAACGGCCAGATCCGCGTGGGTTCCGCTGGGTGTACAGATGCATACCACATCGATAGCGGGGTCTGCCAGCAGTTCTGCAGTTCCCGGATACGCCTTGCCGCCATTTTCCAAAACAAACGCTTCCGCTCGGCCCGGAACAGGGTCGCAGGCCCCCCCCAGCCCCGCCTCGGGAATCTCCCGCAGGGCGCTGGCGTGAAGCCGCGCGATCATTCCGCAGCCAATCAGCCCGAACCGTATGGTTTCCGTCATCCCGAACCTCCTCAAAACAGCCCGCTGTAATAGGTACTGTCTTCCAAAATTCCCCCGCTGCACTTATAAAACTCCTCATCCAGCAGGAACAGCCCGTCTTGGAGCTGTGTAAAGCCGCTTCCGGCCCGGGGATGATACCCGCGCATTTCTTCCCAGCGCCGGTAGTTCTGGTCGCCGTTGGTTTCGACCACGCCGATACGGATCCCTGGGAGGGCTCCGATCCGCGCCGCAACGTTTTTGTTCCACTCCAGCATCACTGGATTCACCGTCAGGTCGGCGCAGAAGCAGGGAACGCCTCTCTGATAGGCCGCCTTGAGGATCCGGAAGGTCATGCTCAGCGTTTTGGCGATGGGCTTCAGCGCCACCGCCGTGTAGCCCTGCCCAATCCTCCGGACCGCATCTTCGGCGCAGTGGGCGCTTTCGTCTGCCGCGACCCGCACCGGAACTCCGCTCAGGTCGGACGAATCCCCTTCGTCCAAAGGCTCCTCCAGCAAAACGATCTGAGACAGCGCTCCAATTTTGTCCGCATGATCCAAAAACCGCATCAGTGTATCGCGGTTGGGATACCGCCCGTTGGCATCCAGATAATAAGCAATTTTCCCGTTGTCCGTGTAGGGCGTGGTTCGCTCCCGGGCCAGTTCGTGGAGAAAGCTCAGACGGTTTTTGTCCCATTCCAGCATCTTTTCCGGGTCACGGTCCCCGTCGGGATCGGACCCGATTTTTATTTTCAGCAGAAAATCGCCGCTGTCGAGAATTTTCTCCACCGCTTCCCGCCCCAGTCCGTAGGTAATCAGCGGAATCCGGGCCAGCTTTTCCTGCCGGACGCCCATAGCCGGGCGGGCGTCCGCCGGGATCAGGCTGTCAAAATCCGTCAGCCCTTTTTCTCTGGCATACAGCACCCAGGCGGCGAAATCCACCGGAACCAGGGCGTTGAGTGCAAAAGTCATGCGCATATCCGGCCGTCCGGCAATCATCCGCCCATATTCCAGAACCGGCTCCAGCAGTTGATCCAGCAGCTCATCCGGCGTTTCAAAGGATACTCCCCGGCAGAGCTTAACCGCGTAGCAGGTCATGGCAAACATCAGCGTGTTCCCGCCGCTGGGGCAGTTTTCTGCGAAAACCGCAGCGTCGGACCACAGGACGCTCTGGACCCCCAACCCAACGCCTTCCGCCCGGCTGCTGCGGAGCCGGACCACGCTCTGCCACAGCTCCTCCACGTGATTGCCCTTGAAGCCGAAGGGCGCCAGCAGCGGTTCCCGCACAAACTCGGCGGCCGCATGTTGAATGGTGATCATTTCTTTTCCTCCGCAGGCAGGTAAAGCTTCTTTGCGGCGGCAGCATAACCGATCTCAAAAACGTCTCCGTCAAATCCCGGATCTTCTTCAGTCAGCTCACAAATCCGCACCGGAACACCGTTTTTCAGCCGGGAAGCCCGCCCTGCCAGCATGATTTTTATGGATTCCGTCAGGCTTTCCACCGGAGCGATCGTCCCCTCTTTTCCATCCAGCGCGTCGCAGATGTTATCCAGCATCGCGCCGTAGGCGACGCCCGCGTCCACAATTGTGCTCACCGTTTTTTTGGTGGTGATGACCGTCATGGTGCTGGCCTGCCATCCGTTGAGATAAATGTGGTAATCCGCGGATACCCCGTTCTGGAACCGGACGAAATAGCTGTCGCAGGCCGCGCCTTCCCATCCGGTCCGGCCGACATAGGTCACCGACTCCGCTCTGGCTTCCGTTCCCACTAATCCCATAATGGTCTCCACCGCGTGGATGGCGTAGTTGAATTCATCGACGCCCACCGTCGCCGTAATGTGAACGATTTCCCCCCGCTCTTCTGCCGGAATCGCCGCAAAAGACGCCACCTCATTGGCATACCGCAGCGACGAGCTGCCATAGATGACTGCCCCTTCCTTTGCGAGCTTCTCCAGCTCCCGACAGTCCCGCAGACAGCCAACGATGGGCTTATCGATAAAGACCGGCTTCCCCGCCCGGATAAATGCCTTGGCGTATTCCAGATGCTTATCCCAGTTACATCCCTGTACGAAGCCAATGTCCACATTTTCCGCCATCTCGGCAACAGAATCGTACCGCTTTTCCATGCCATTGGCCTTCATGAAGGCCTCAACCTCATCGTCTCCGCGGAATCCGTCGTTATAGACGGCTGTGTATCGGGCGCGATCCCCTTTGTTGAGATATTCCGAAAAAGCCTTCGGATGTGATACGTCCAAATTCACGACACCAATACGATACATTTCAGTCACTCCTCATCTGTTTTTACAAGCCCGCTTTTGGAACCAGCGGACCGGATACTTTTATTATAAAGAGGTCCTTCCACAAAGTCTTTGCAGGATCGACAAAATTATTTGAAGATTCTTCTGTTTCTCGGTTTCTATCACCAGAGCCGAATCGGACTAGCCAAATAGCGCAAATGAACATTTACCTTTTTGAGAAAAACCGCTACAATAAAGGAAACTATTCCAACATCGAAACGGAGGATTTCCTTTTATGAAGACGATGACAAGCCGCCAGCGGATTGACGCTGCCTTTTCCCACCTCCAGCCCGACCGTACTCCGATTTTCGAATATGTCCTTCTTTCCCCGGTTGCCGATGCGGTTTTAGGCCGCCGCTATGCCGACTTTGGAGGCGATTATGCAGATTGGGCCGCCTACGCTCAGGAGATTGGAAGCTATGAGACCGCCCTTCGCCAATACGCCCGGGACCGGATCGATCTGGCCCGGAAACTTGGCCACGACATGATTTACTGCGTTCCAAATCCTCCGGAATCGGTGATGGATTTCCGCCCACAGCCTCTGGAAATCGTCCCCCCCGCCGAGGACCCGGTGGAGAGCGTCCGCCGCCGGAATGAGCAGCGCCGGGAAGCTCTCTCCCGTTCTGACAGTTCCAATTCCTGCCTGATTTATCAGTATCTCCGGGAGGAAATGGAACGTCAGGAGCTGGACCTTCCTCTTTATGCCCCGGCCTTCTCCCACGGCATCTGGACCGACGTAGAGCTGATGGAAACCATGCTCCTGGATCCGGAAACCGCTCATGAGCACTTCGCCATTGCCACGGAAAGCTGCCGCCGGAGCATCAGCCGCCTTGCGGCAGCCGGAGCCGATATGATCGGCATCGGCGGCGACTTCGCCGGAAACCGCCCTCTGATTTCCCCTGCCGCCTACCGGGAATTCATCGCGCCGGAGCTGAAGGGCCTCAGCGATCAGATTCACAGCCTCAACTGCCGGGCGGTCAATGCCAGCGATGGCGACCTTTGGAGCGTCATCGATGATTTTCTCCTCACCTCCGGCGTGGATGCTTACGGCGAGATCGATTTCGGCGCTGGCATGGACCTGAAAAAGCTCAAAGAGCGCTTCGGTCAGCGCATCACCTTCTTTGGCAATATGGACTGCGGCAACATCCTGAGTTTTTCCTCCCCTGAAACGATCCAAGAGCAGACGATCCGCTGCATTGAAGACGGCATGGGAAACGGTGGCCATGTTTTCACCGCCAGCAACGCCATTTCCGCCAGT
>CAKXAF010000026.1:11302-14896 GCA_934869045.1 uncultured Nitrososphaerota archaeon
CTATCTGGCTATGGTAAACGCCTATCGGGACTATTTTCGCCTTCCCCATTTTTCCCTCAGCTGAAGGAGGTCTTTTTTATGAATCAAGCCTACTGCAACGCCATCGACCGCGGCATCTCCTGGATCAACAGCCAAATGCTCACCTTTGACGGAGGAACCTATGGCATCTATGAGCGCATCCGTATTGATGAGCACCTGCGCACCTGCTGGTCGCGTCCAGACTGCAACACCGAGTACCTCCGGGTCCTTCTGACGCAGAAGGACCTGACCGGCAGTGCAGAGTATGACATCCTTGCAGAAAAGCTTCTCCGCTGGCTGCAGAAAAACCAGGATACAAATCCCTGTTCCATCTGGAAAGGCTCCTTTCCGTTTTACGTGATCGACGGCACAATCCGCGGCTTAGGGAACAGCGAAGCGATTTATCAAAATGACAATGGAAAAATCCTGAACGCCCTATGCCAGCTCTATTCTCGCTGCCCGGACAGCCGCCTTTTGGAAATGGCGCGTCTTCTGGCAGACTACTGGTGCAGCCGTCAAAGAGAAACCGGCCTTTTCGGCATGGATGACTCCCGTTGTGTCAACCGCGACGCCGCCGGGCCCTGTTTCATTCTCTGGCCTGCGGCAGGCCTTTTCCGGCTCTGGAAAATCACAGAGGAACCCCGTTACCTCTCCTGTGCAGAGAAAGCCCTGGACGCCTTGGATGCCCTTATCCTTCCGGAGGGGCGCTGCCGGACCTCCTACGAAGTCATACACGGGGAAGATTGGCGGCCGGTTTCGTCCGAAACGTCTATGGCCTTTTACGCCTATGGAACCGCTTACGAGGCAACCGGTAAGGAGCATTACCTTCAAATGATGGAGCGTACCGGCGCTTTCGTTCTTCGCCTGCAGCATGAGAGCGGAGCGATCTGCAACTGTGACGAAGGTTGCATGGATTGCGCTCTCCAGACCAATCCGGACCTGGCGGACCTGGTCTACACCCAGGGCTTCGCTCTGCAGGCCCTGAATCAGGCCTACCGTCTGACCCACGACCCCAAATGGCTGAAATCCTCCAAAAAGCTGGCGGATTTTCTGGTCTCTATCCAGTGCGCGGGAGAATTTCCTCTGTGGGACGGCGGTTGGCGGGGTTCCTATAACGTAAGGACCCGTTCTTGGGACGGCCGAGCCAATCAAAACAACGCCATTGATGAGGGCGGTATGTATTCGGTCTACACCGGCTGGTGCTGTACGAATATCCTCTATGGCCTGCAGGAGCTCCTGCAGATCGAATCGGACAGTGAAACTTTGATATAGAAAACCTCCTGCTGCTTTCCAAAGGCCGTCACTTTGTATGGACGGTCTTTTTTCTTTCCAACCATTTTGCTGAAATCATAGAAATGCGTAAGAAAGTGTTGAAATAAACGAAAAAAATGCTATAATACTTTTGTATTTATCAGCGAATACGAATGCCCAGTCTGCCAACGCTCTCTTGGCTGTAAAAAGTGCGTATGTTTTAACCGAAGGGGGAATTCTGAAAAGATGGATAAGATTGCGGTTATAATCCCATGCTATAACGAAGCCAAGACCGTCAAAAAGGTGGTCGAGGATTTCCGAAAAGCTTTGCCTGAAGCAAGGATCTATGTCTATGACAACAATTCTTCAGATGGAACGGACCAATGCGCCCGGGAAGCGGGGGCAGTTGTCTGCTACGAATACCAGCAGGGTAAAGGGAACGTGGTCCGCAGAATGTTTCAGGATATCGAGGCGGAATGCTATATTTTAACCGACGGGGACGATACCTACCCGGCGGAATTTGCACCGGAAATGGCTGAAAAAGTCCTCCGCCGGAGAATGGATATGGTGGTCGGAGACAGGCTGTCCTCCACCTACTTTCAGGAGAATAAGCGGCCGTTTCATAACTTCGGAAACTCCTTGGTAAGATTCTGCATCAACCGCATTTTCAAAAGCAGCGTCAAGGATATCATGACCGGCTACCGTGCCTTCAGTCATCGGTTTGTCAAGACGTTTCCCGTGCTTTCCAGAGGCTTTGAAATTGAAACGGAAATGACAATCCACGCCATTTCCATGAATATGGCTCTAGATAATGTTGTGATCGAATACCGTGACAGGCCGGAGGGCAGCGAATCGAAGCTCAACACCTTCCGTGACGGCTTCAAGGTATTGCGCACCATTTTGAATCTTTTTAAGAACTATAAACCATTTCCGTTCTTTTCCCTGATTGCAGTGATTCTGCTTCTAATTGCTGCCGCTTTTTTCCTGCCGTTTGTGTGGATTCCTTTCCGTCAAACTGGAACGGTCGAACATTTCCCCACACTGATCGTATGCGGATTCACTGTGCTAGCCGCACTTCTTTCGTTTTTTAACGGCATGGTTCTGGACTCCATCCGGCAGAAGGAGAAGCGGGAATTTGAATTCCGACTCTCCGTGCTGGGGGTCATCCAAAATCAACTGTCCGATAAGAACCGTGCAGATTAAGAATATCGGATCTTTGCTTATTTATTGGAGGAACGTCTGGATGCTATCGCTTCAAAAAAGCCGGCGGACCGATAAATGCCAAACAGCCCACCGTACAGATAAACAGCATTTTCAGAATCTTTGGTGCCATGCTGCGGCACTGATTTTCGCCTTGTTCATGGTCTTTGGCCGGTCCTTTGAAAAAACTGACAGCTGGAGCCTGGTCCTTGGAAGCGCCGCGGACCTTCTGCTCTCTCTTGTGCAGGGCATCTGTTGGTATCTCGTCTTTTACGTTGCCATATTTTATCTGTACCGTTTTTGGGACGTGGCCACAGTCTCAGAGGAGCCGGCCTGCCCTCATGGCGAAAAAAGCTCGCGGCTGATCCGCGCCGCCGGCAGTCTGGCGCGGAAATATATGGCGCTGCTGCGCCGATATCCTGTCCGAATCGTCTTCTCCACGATGATGATTGTCAATCTTCCATACATGATCCTGTCCTATCCGGCAATCTTTATGGGAGACACCGGCTATCAGATTTCACAGGGATTCGGCGAAACAGCCCTCACCAACCATCATCCTGTTGTGCATACTCTTTTTCTCTCCCTCTTTCTGCGGGCCGGAGAAAGGATCGGCAGCTGCAATATCGGCATCTTCCTGTACTGTCTGGTTCAAACAGTATTTTTGTGCTTCGTGATTGCATATGCGGTAGGGAGCCTAGTTGAAATCAAGGCCAACCGGATCTTGACGGTTGTCATTGTTTTGTACTACTGCATTCATCCCAGAATCTCCTCCTATTTTTTTCTGGTCGCAAAAGACGTTTTTTATTCTGCCTTTCTGACGCTGTTTTATATCCTGCTCTTTAAGCTGCTTCAGCCCGAACTGCCGAAAAGGAAATGGGATCCTGTTGTTTTGGCCCTTTCCATCATCGGCGTGATTGTCTTTCGCAATGACGGAAAGTATGTGATTATTTTCACCCTGCTGATTGCTCTGCTCTATAAAAAAATCCGCAGAGCGGCTCTCTCCTGTTTGGTATTGGCGGTACTAACCTCCGCTGCGCTCAGCAAGGTCTTGTTTCCTCTGTTGGATGTGGAACCCGGCTCTGTTCGGGAAATGCTTTCCGTCCCCTTTCAGCAAACGGCCAGGTA
>CAKXAF010000027.1:0-9731 GCA_934869045.1 uncultured Nitrososphaerota archaeon
CTCCCAGACTATGGGCGGATTTTCCGTTTTCATGACCTTCCTGCTGGGAATTAAGTTCATCTTCCGCCCGGTCATGACAACCAAAGAGTCTATGATGGCCGTTTCCGCGAAAAAGAGGCTGATCCAGTCGATTGTCTGCGGCGTGGGGATCGGTCTGATCTGCGGGTTTGTCGGAGCGGGCGGCGGCATGATGATGCTGCTGATCCTCACCAGTGTGCTGGGATACGAACTGAAAACCGCAGTGGGAACCAGCGTTTTTATCATGACCTTTACTGCGCTGACCGGTGCTGTCTCCCATTTTGCCATCGGCGGCGCACCGAGTTGGACGGTTTTTGCCCTTTGCGTGTTCTTCACGCTGGTTTGGGCACGGATCGCCGCCCGATTCGCCAACAAAGCTTCTCCGGCGGTGCTCAACCGCGCCACCGGCGTGGTGCTGGTAACTTTGGGCGCGGCAATCTTCCTCTTTTCCCTTTTAACCTGATCGGAGGAAGCTATGGAAAAAACAGCCCCTGTATGGGAAAAGGACGGCTTCGTCCTGCGGCTGTCCCGCCCGGAGGAAGCTTTGCCCTATTACCGCCAGAACCTGAATCCTCTGGATCCCGAGACCGCCCGGCTCACCGGCAGCCCGGAGCGGTTTGAGGAGGACGCTGCGGTCCGTTTCTTTCTCGCCTGCATTTCCGATCCGGACCGCTACGACTTTCTTCTCCACGAGCCGGATGGGCGTATCCTGGGGGAGGCCGTTCTCAACGAAATCGACTGGGACGTCCGCAGCGCCAACTTCCGCATTGCAATTTTTCACCCGGAGGACCGTGGGAAGGGAACCGGTTCCTGGATGATCCGGACGGTTCGGGACTTTGCCTTTGAAACCCTGAAGCTCCGCCGTCTGTCCCTGGACGTCTTTTCCTTCAACCCCCGGGCGGAGCAGGCTTACCTGCGGGCGGGTTTCCGCCGGGAGGGCGTCCTCAGGGGCGCTGTCCGGGACGGGGACGGATACGCCGACGATATCCTGATGGCGATTCTCGAGCCGGAATGGCGGGCCCTGCGGGAGTCCCGGTATACCGATATGGGGCTGCCGCTTGCCTGAATTCTTTCGAAAAATCCCTTTTTGCTCCGTTTCCGCCGCGGAAACAAAACCCTGTCAACCCAGGCTGTCCCTGCTTTCCGGGGCCGCAGCCTGCCTAACTAAGGAGGATTTCTATGCTGAATCTGGAAACCTATCTCAGCGGAAACGCTTATCCCGGCCGCGGTGTGCTGCTGGGCCGTTCCGCCGACAACCGGAGCGCGGTCATCGCCTATTTCATCATGGGCCGCAGCGAGAACAGCCGCAACCGCATCTTTGAAGCAACCGAGGACGGCATCCGCACCCGGGCCTTCGACGAATCCAAAATGACCGACCCTTCCCTGATCATCTACCACCCCGTCCGGAAGGCCGGTTCCTTCACCGTGGTCACCAACGGCGACCAGACCGACACGGTAGCGGATTATCTGAAGGCCGGCCGCACCTTTGAGGAGGCTCTCCGTACCCGGACCTTCGAGCCTGACGGCCCGAACTGGACTCCCCGCATTTCCGGCCTGCTGGCGGAAAACGGCGACTACCGTCTGTCCATCCTCAAGAGCGCTGATGGAGACGACTCCTCCGCCCGGCGGTATTTCTTCGAGTATACCGCCCCCAAAGCCGGGACCGGCCACCTGATCCACACCTACGAGCACGACGGGAACCCGATTCCCAGTTTTGTGGGCGAACCGAAAACGGTCTCCCTGGACTATGCCTGCATCAACTGCTTCACCAAGGCGCTGTGGGAGAGCCTGGACCCGGACAATAAGGTTTCCCTTTACACCAGCTTCATCGATCTGCAAACCGGCGCGGCCACAACGAAGATCGTCAACAAACACCAATAATTTTCAAGTTTTTTCAAGCTTTCTCAATCGAAAGGATGGGACAATATGACGGAACTGGAACTGAAATATGGCTGTAACCCCAATCAAAAGCCTTCCCGCATCTTTATGAAAAACGGTGAGCTGCCCATCGAGGTTTTGAACGGCAAGCCCGGCTACATCAACTTTCTGGACGCTTTCAACAGCTGGCAGCTGGTCCGGGAGCTGAAGGATGCCACCGGTCTGCCCGCGGCGGCATCCTTTAAGCACGTCTCTCCGGCCGGTGCGGCGGTTGGCCTGCCCCTGGATGATACTCTGAAGAAAATCTACTTCGTGGAGGATCTGGAGCTCACCCCTATCGCCGCTGCTTATGCCCGTGCCCGGGGTGCGGACCGCTGCTCCTCCTACGGTGACTGGGTGGCTCTTTCGGATACCTGCGACGAAGCCACTGCCACGCTGCTGGCCCGGGAGGTCTCCGACGGAATCATCGCCCCGGATTACACCGAAAAGGCTCTGGAAATTCTCAGAACCAAGCGCAAAGGCAGTTACAATGTGGTCAAAATCGATCCTTCCTATGTCCCCGCGCCGGTGGAGCAGAAGGACGTCTTCGGCATCACCTTTGAGCAGGGCCGCAATGAGGTAAAAATCAGCGAGGCGCTGCTGGGCGATCTTCCCACCCGGAACCAGGAGATTCCTGCGGCGGCCAAGCGGGACCTGATCATCGCCCTCATTGCCCTGAAATACACCCAGTCCAATTCGGTCTGCTACGTCAAGGACGGCCAGGCCATCGGTATCGGCGCCGGGCAGCAGTCCCGCATTTACTGCACCCGCCTGGCCGGGAACAAGGCCGATGCCTGGTATCTCCGGCAGCATCCCAAGGTGCTGGCCCTGCCCTTTAAGGAGAACATCCGCCGCCCTGACCGGGACAACACCATCGACTCCTACATCTCCGACGATTATATGGACGTGCTGGCCGACGGCATGTGGCAGCAGTTCTTCACCAACTGCCCGGAGCCGCTGACCCGTGAGGAGCGCCGCGCCTGGCTGGACGGCCTGACCGGAGTTGCCCTGGGTTCCGACGCATTCTTCCCCTTCGGCGACAACATTGAACGCGCCCGGAAGAGCGGCGTCTGCTACATCGCCCAGCCCGGCGGTTCCATCCGCGATGACAACGTCATTGAAACCTGCGATAAATACGGGATTGCCATGGCCTTTACCGGGGTCCGGCTGTTCCATCATTAAGGGCGCTGGTGAGGAGAACAGGGGGCTTCAGCGCGGCGGCCCTGAAATACATGGCCGCTGCGCTTATGGCGGTGGATCATGTGGGAATGCTCTTTGACCCGCTTTCCGCCTTTTTCTCCGCCGGAGACCCCATGCGTCAGCTGCTGCGTTATCCGGGGCGGTTGTCCTTTCCCATTTTTGCCTTTTTTGTTGCAGAAGGCTGTCGGAAAACCCGAAACTATCCAGCCTATCTGCGGCGTCTGGGTCTGTTCGCCCTGCTGACTCAGCTCCCGCTGCTTCTGTTACCTTCTCTGGAAAAGGGCGGAAGCGTACTTGTGACGTTTTTGGGGGCCGCTCTGGGGATTTATCTCTGGCGGGTGGGGCAGGCCCGAGGTTGGCGGGAGGGAAGCTGGCTGGCTATGGGCTGCTGTATCCTCGCTGCGGATTTCCTTGGAGGGGACTACGGCTGGATGGGAGCCCTTCTGGTGTGCGCCGTTTATCTGGCTGGAGAGGACCGGCGGCGGCAGCTGATGGTCCTGGGGGGCGGTTTGGTCTTTTACTATCTGCTCTCCCCGCTGTGGCTCCACGGGTGCTTCCTTGCGCTGGAAGCGCTGGGCGGGACTGGAGGAGGGGCTTTTTTTGCTGGATTGACGGAGGAGCTTCCCTTAGGGATCCCCTTCAGCCTGCCGTTTTGTCTTCTCACTGCCGGGTCCGCGCTGCTTTCCCTCCCGCTGCTGGCCCGGTATAACGGAGAGCGAGGCCGGGGCGGAAGATGGTTCTTCTACTGGTTTTACCCGGGCATCTGGCCCTGCTGGGGCTGGTCAAAATTCTGATTACGCAGTGGTAAAGGAGATATCGACATGAACGTTCTTGTTGTGGGCGGCGGCGGCCGCGAGCATGCCATCGCCCTGAAGCTTAAGGAAAACCCCGCGGTGGAGCGGATCTTTGCCGCTCCCGGAAACGGGGGAATGGCGGCTTTCTGTACCCTGGTTCCCATCAAGGCAGCAGATGTGGAGGGCATGGTGAAATTCGCCGTGGAAAACGGCGTGGATTTTGCCGTGGTCGCGCCGGACGACCCGCTGGTCCTGGGCATGGTGGACGCGCTGGCGGAAAAGGGCATTCCCGCCTTTGGCCCCAGCAAGGCCGCAGCGGCCATTGAGGGCAGCAAGGTCTTTTCCAAAAATCTGATGAAGAAATACGGCATCCCCACTGCCCGCTATGAGACCTTTGACAACGAGGAAGAAGCGGCGGCTTACGTGAAGGATCAGAACACCTATCCCACCGTGATTAAGGCCGACGGCCTGGCCTTGGGGAAAGGGGTGCTCATCGCGGGGAGCGAGGGGGAGGCCCTGGAAGCCATCCACTCCATTATGGGGGACAAGATTTTCGGCGCGTCGGGCAACCGCATCGTCATCGAGGAATTTCTGGAGGGGCCGGAAGTTTCGGTGCTCTCCTTCACGGACGGGAAGACTCTGGCGCCTATGGTCTCCTCCAAAGACCACAAGCGGGCGCTTGACGGCGACCGGGGGCTGAACACCGGGGGAATGGGGACCATCTCCCCCAATCCCTACTACACGCCGGAAATCGCGGAACGCTGCATGGAGGAGATTTTCCTCCCCACCATGGAGGCGATGAACGCGGAGGGACGAACGTTCAAGGGCTGCCTGTACTTCGGGCTGATGCTCACGAAAAACGGCCCCAAGGTCATTGAGTACAACTGTCGGTTCGGCGACCCGGAGACCCAGGTGGTGCTGCCGCTACTCAAAACCGACCTGCTGACGGTGTTCCAGGCGGTGCGGGACGGGCGTCTTTCGGAAGTGAAGGTGGAATTTTCCGGGGAATCCGCAGCCTGCGTGGTGCTGGCCTCGGGGGG
Organism: uncultured Nitrososphaerota archaeon; assembly: GCA_934869045.1. Lineage (GTDB taxonomy): Bacteria > Bacillota > Clostridia > Oscillospirales > Ruminococcaceae > Merdivicinus. The sequence continues at coordinate 4,970 of CAKXAF010000027.1, forward strand.
ATATCCCCAGAAGTACCGGACCGGGCTGGAGATCCAGGGGCTGGACGCTATGGGTCAGGCGGCGGGCGTCACCGTCTACCATGCGGGGACAAAGCTGGAGGACGGGAAGTTCCTGACAGCCGGAGGCCGGGTGCTGGGCATCACCGCCGTGGGAGCGGATCGGGCGGAGGCACTGGCCAAGAGCTACGCCGCCGCGGAGAAGATTTCCTTCGATGGCGTTCATTACCGGAAGGATATCGGGAAGATTTCAGAATAAATGGACCCCCCTCCCAGCGGTCGGAACCGCTGGGAGGGGGGTTGTCTTGTGCGGGGGAATTTAGTCCGCCGCGTAGGTTTCGATTTTCTGCCGGATCAGGGAGAGGAACTCCTCCACGGTCATGGAGCCGAGATCGCCGGCTGCGCGGGAGCGGACGGCTACGGTGCTGTTCTCGACTTCCTTGTCGCCGATGACCAGCATGAAGGGAACCTTTTCCATCTGGGCTTCCCGGATTTTGTAGCCGATCTTCTCGCTGCGGGTATCTACCTCAGCCCGGAGCCCGGCGGCCTTCAGAGTCTTGCGGAGCTGGGCGGAGTAGTCATGGGCGCGGTCGGTCACGGGCAGGATGCGGACCTGCTCCGGAGCGATCCAGACGGGGAGGGCGCCGGCGTACTTCTCCAGCAGCAGGGCCAGGGTCCGCTCGTAGCAGCCCATGGAGGTGCGATGGATGATATAGGGAGTCTTTTTCTGACCGTCGGAATCCACATATTCCATGCCGAACTTCTGGGCCAGAAGCATATCGATCTGGATGGTGATGAGGGTGTCCTCCTTGCCGTGGACGTTCTTGATCTGGATATCGAGTTTCGGGCCGTAGAAAGCCGCCTCATCAATGCCAACGCTGTAGGTCAGGCCGATGTGGTCAAGGATTTTCTGCATGGTGGACTGGGCGATCTCCCACTGCTCGGCGGTGCCTTCGTACTTGTTGCCGGGGTTTTTGGGATCCCACTGGGAGAAGCGGTAGGTGACGTCCTCCGCCAGGCCCAGGCATTCCAGCATGTGCTTGGCCAGCTTCAGGCAGTCGCGGAACTCATCCTCCAGCTGCTCGGGGCGGAGAATCAGGTGGCCCTCAGAGATGGTGAACTGCCGCACGCGGATGAGACCGTGCATCTCGCCGGAATCTTCGTTGCGGAACAGGGTAGAGGTTTCTCCCAGGCGCATGGGCAGGTCCCGATAGGAGCGGGCCCGGTTCAAAAAGACCTGGTACTGGAAGGGACAGGTCATGGGGCGGAGGGCAAAGCACTCCTTGGTTTCGTCGTTGGGGTCCCCCATGACGAACATGCCGTCCAGGTAGTGATCCCAGTGGCCGGAGATTTTATAAAGCTCCCGCTTGGCCATGTAGGGGGTTTTGGTGCGGAGATAGCCCCACTCGTTGTCCTCCGTGTCCTCCACCCAGCGCTGCAGGAGCTGGATGACCTTGGCGCCCTTGGGGAGCAGGATGGGCAGGCCCTGGCCGATGACGTCCACGGTGGTGAAATATTCCAGCTGGCGGCCGATTACGTTGTGATCCCGTTTTTTGGCCTCCTCCAGCATGGTCAGATGCTCTTCCAGCTGGGCGGCCTTGGGGAAGGCGACGCCGTAGACCCGGCAGAGCTGGCGGTTCTTTGAATTGCCGCGCCAGTAAGCGCCGGTGGTAGCGGTGAGCTTGAAGGCTTTGACTATAGAGATGTCCATCAAATGGGGGCCGGCGCAGAGATCGGTGAACTCGCCTTGGCTGTAGAAGGAGATATCGTCGCCCTTAGCGGCGTGCTCCTCAATGAGCTCGATTTTATAGGGCTCGCCCCGGTCCTCCATGAGCTTTCTGGCGTCGGCGGGGGAGAGGGTGAAACGCTCGATGGCGGGCTTTTCCTTGACGATCTTCTTCATCTCGGCTTCCAGGGCAGCCAGATCCTCCGGAGTGAAGGGCTTTTCCACGTCAAAATCGTAGTAGAAGCCGCTGTCGATGGCAGGGCCGATGGCGAGCTTTGCCCCAGGAAAAAGACGCTTCACGGCCTGGGCCAGCAGATGGGAGGCGGTGTGCCAGAAGGTCTTTTTGCCGTCCTCGTCATCGAAGGTCAGGATTTCGAGGGTACTGTCCCCGTCGATGACGGTGCGCAGATCCTTGACCTCTCCGTTAATCCGGCAGGAGCAGGCGGCGCGGTAAAGGCCCATGCTCAGGTCTTTGCAGACATCGGCTGCGGAAACGGGAGCCTCATAGCTTTTGACGCTGCCGTCTTTCAGGGTAATGTTCATATGAATTCTTCCTTTCTATTCAAAACGATTGGTTTGCTTGGCGGTTCAGCCAGGCGTCCCGGGTGATCCCGTAAAGGTCACAATCCTGGAAGCCCAGGGAGCAGCGGTATTTCTGGGGGGGAAAACCCTCCTTCAGCATTCCGGCTTTGACCATGACGCGGCCGGAACCCGGGTTTTTCACCGAGTGGTAAGCCTCAACGCGGTTGATGCCGACCTGACGGAAGGCAAAGTCCAGCACGGCGTGAAGGGCCTCGGCCACATAGCCTTGTCCCTGCCAGAGGCGGCCGATGCAGTAGGCGGTCTCGTAACAGAGGTCGCTTTCACAGACCTCCATCAGGGAGATCACCCCCACCGGTTCACCGACATCTTCAGGGACGATGGCCCAGCGGTAGAAATCCGGACGGCTGTACTGGCTGAGAATATTCTCCAGAAGCTCCCGGTCCTCTGCCGGGGACTGGTGGGCGGTCCAGCGCATGAATTTGGAAACAGCGGGATCACTGGTCCAGTTTCGAAACATAGCCTCCTCATCCCCCGGGGCAAACCGGCGGAGCAGGAGGCGGCTAGTTCGCAGCATCGCCGTTCCTTTATGATTCATTCCAGTTTTCATTTCAGCGCCTCCCTTCCGCACAAAACAAAAAACGCTTCATCCCCAAGGCAAGGGATGAAGCGAAGCTCCATGGTTCCACCCAAATTACGGCAAAACGCCGTCACTTTGCGGCCTGTTAACGGCGGCCGGCCGTCGCGGTTCACCGCGCCCTCCCAGGTGGTATCAGGTCTCCTTATTCCGGGAATGCTTGCAGCCGGGACATTCCTCTCTGGACGAAAAACGGCTGGAGAACCGCGTCCTGTTCGCAGGTTTCAATCTGTAATTGATATTGTAGCACTCACGCGGACAGATGTCAAGCGGTTTTCCCGAGGCAGGCAAAAGATTCGGGGGCGTTTCTGTTTTTTCGGTACAGGGGAGGAGAACAGGCCGCGTATTTTCCGGAATTTTCTGGCGATCCTCTGGTTCTTGGCGGAATTTTGTGGTACAATGGTAAAAACGTCTCAAGGGGGAATTCAATCATGAAACCTACGCTCGCCGTGGCTGGCGGAGGTGCGTCCGGACTTTGCGCCGCAGTGTGCGCAGGACGCTCCGGCGCTTTCGGCCGCGTGCTGCTCCTGGTGCGGGGGCCTCGGGTGGGACGGAAGCTGCTGGCCACAGGAAACGGCCGCTGCAATCTGACCAACCGTTTTTTTTCAGCGGAGAATTACCGGTGCCGGGACGGGCAGGCGCCGGATTTTGTAAAACCGGCTTTTCGGGCCTTCGGGCTTTCGGAGACGCTTGGATTTTTTGAGAGCCTGGGCATCCTGCCCCTGGAGGAGGACGGCGGGAAGATCTATCCCCGTTCCCTTCAGGCGGCGTCGGTGCTGGACGCGCTGCGGTTTGAGGCGGAACGGCTGGGCGTGGAGATCCTTTGCGGCCAGGAGGTAACAGGAATCCGGCCCACGGCGGAGGGGTTTCTGCTTTTTACAGAGGACGGGAGGCACCGGGCAGGGCAGGTGCTGTTGGCGGCCGGAGGGGCGGCTTCACCCAAGCTGGGCGGAACGGACAGCGGCTGCCGGCTGCTGGAGGGTCTCGGGCACGGGGTCACCCCGTTGGTTCCCTCCATTGTGCAGCTGAAAACGGAAACCGAGACGATCCGTGCCCTCACCGGGATCAAGGCCGATGGCAGAGCTATTTTGACCGATGGGAAGGATTCCTTTGCTGACGAAGGGGAGATCCTCTTTACGGAATACGGCGTTTCAGGGCCTCCGGTGATGCAGCTCTCCTGCCGGGCGGGACGGATGCTGGATCAGGGGCGGAAGCCGGCGCTTTTGCTGGATCTGGCGGCGGAATACGGGGAGGCGGAGCTGTTCCGCCTGTTGGAACAGCGCGCCGCCGCCCGTCCCTGGACTTTGCTGGAAAATTTCCTGATGGGGATGTTCCACAAGCGGGTGGGACAGGCGGCCATGAAGGCGGCGGGGATTGCGCCCCTTTCCCGGGAGGCCGGGAGCCTGTCCGCCGGGGAGCTTCGGGCGCTGGCGGCGCAGCTCAAGGGCTGGAAACTGCCGGTGACAGGCACCATGGGGATGGCCAACGCCCAAGTGACGGCAGGCGGGGCGGAGCTGTCAGGCTTTGACCCGGAAACCATGGAATCAAGGCTGGCGCCGGGGCTTTTCGCCTGCGGGGAGGTGCTGGATATCGACGGGGACTGCGGCGGCTTCAACCTGCAGTGGGCCTGGTCCTCGGCGATGCTGGCGGTCCGGAGCATGGCCGCACAGAGGAAAGGCGGTATGTATCGATGAAACAGGATCTGGAATTTGTCCGGGGCAATCTCCGCTATCTGCGGATCCTCGCCCATCAATATCCCACGGTGGAGGCGGCTTCCACTGAAATTATCAATCTGCAGGCCATCTTGAGTCTGCCTAAAGGAACGGAACATTTTCTGACCGATATTCACGGGGAATATGAGC
>CAKXAF010000027.1:9741-12868 GCA_934869045.1 uncultured Nitrososphaerota archaeon
GGAGAAGGTGGACATTCTCTATGGAAACACCCTTTCCTCCAAGGAGCGGGCGGTGCTGGCGACGCTCATCTACTATACCGAGGCCAAGCTCAAGGAGATCCGGGAGGAGCTTTCGGAGGAGGATCTGGCCGAATGGTACAAAATTACCCTCAACCGGCTCATGGAGATCTGCCGGCTGGTGGCGTCCAAATACACCCGGTCAAAGGTGCGGGAGGCCCTCCCCAGAGGGTATGAGTACATCATCGACGAGCTGCTCCATACCAATTACGACGCGCTGAACAAGGAGCAGTATTACGAAAATATCATCGCCACGATTATCGACATTGGGCGGGCCGACGCCTTTATTACTGCGGTTTGTGCCACCATCAAGCGGCTGGTGGTGGACCGGCTCCACATCGTGGGGGATATTTTCGACCGGGGACCCCGGGCGGATATCATCCTCGACTCCCTGGAGCGGCACCATCGGGTGGACATCCAGTGGGGGAACCACGATATTCTGTGGATGGGGGCCGCGGCTGGGAGCCGCACCTGCATCGCCAACGTCCTCAATAACTCCATTACCTACAACAACCTGGAGGTCATCGAGACCGGCTACGGCATCAGTCTGCGGCCTTTAGCCATCTTTGCCAACGAGGTCTACCGCAATACCGACGTCTCCTGCTTCATGCCCAGGGTGCCGGATGGCGGACGGTACAGCCCCAAGGACCTGGAGCAGGTGGCGCGGATGCACAAGGCGATTGCCATCATCCTCTTTAAGCTGGAGGGACAGATCATCCTCCGGAACCCTTCCTTTGGCATGGAGGACCGGCTGCTGCTGGACAAAATCGACTACAGCGGGGAGAGCATCACCCTGGAGGGCAGGCAATACCCGTTGAAGGACTGCGCCTTTCCCACAGTGGACCGGGCCGACCCCTACCGCCTGAGCCCGGAGGAAGCCGCAGTGATGAGCCAGCTGCGGTTCTCCTTCCAGCAGAGCGAAAAGCTTCAGCGCCACGTGAAGTTTTTGTACTCTAAGGGCGGCATGTATCTCTGCTGCAACCAGAACCTTCTGTTCCACGGGTGCATCCCCATGGATGGGGATGGGAATTTTGCCGTTTTCCGCACCAGGGACGGGCGGGAGCTGTCCGGGAGGGCGTTTCTGGACTATACCGAAACGCTGGCCCGGCAGGGGTACTATGCCGATCCCGGCTCGCCGGAGCGCCAGCTGGGGAAGGATTTTCTGTGGTTTTTGTGGTGCGGCCGCAACTCGCCGCTTTTTGGCCGGGATAAGATGACCACCTTTGAGCGGCTGCTCATCGGCGATCCGGAAATTTGCAGGGAGCAGAAGAACCCTTACTATATCCACAGCGCCAAGGTGGAAACCTGTCTGCGGATCCTGCAGGAATTCGGCCTCAACGGGGAGTATTCCCACATCATCAACGGCCACGTTCCGGTCCGCAGCAAGGACGGGGAAAATCCGGTCAAGGCCGGGGGACGCCTTATCGTCATCGACGGCGGCTTCTGCAAGGTATACCAGCCCCAGACCGGCATTGCGGGGTATACCCTGATCTACAACTCCCACGGCATCCGGATCACCTCCCACGAGCCTTTTGACGGGGTGCAGGACGCCATCTGCAACAACAAGGATATTTTATCCACCTCCGTGATTTTCGAGACCCGGATCAAGATTGCGGACACCGACGACGGGCGGAGTATCCGGGAAAACATCGAGGATCTGAAGCTGCTGCTGGAGGCATACCGGGCGGGCCTTGTCAAGGAAGAACATAAGCGGACGCCCGCAGCGGATTAGCAAAAGCTGCACAGCGCCGGCAAAAGGGAGAACCGGCCTCACTGGACCAGGGCGAGAATATCCTCCAGTGCCAGCTCCGGCTGGAGCGCCTTGTTCAAAGCAAAAGCTACCGTTTTTGCGGCGTTTTCGATGACGGTGTCCACCTCCCGGGGGGTGACCATCATGGGTTCGCTCCGGCCCTCCAGAGGATAGTCTACCACGGTGGGAACCCCTACGGCGACTACGGGAACACCCAGGGTCTGGCGGCTCAGCTCCTTCCGCCGGTTGGCAACTCCGGAGCCGGGGGAGATGCCGGTGTCGCAGACCTGCACCGTCGCACCCAGCCGCGACGGATCCCCGGCCGCCAAGGCATCCACCACTACGACTGCGGCGGGGGAGGTTTCTTTCACCAGTGCGGTGAGAATTTCGCAGGTCTCCATCCCGGTCTGCCCCAGGACTCCGGGGGCGATCACCGACACCGGGCGCAGGCTGCCCAGCCCCAGGGAGGCCGCGAATTCCGGGCCGATGTGCCGGGTGGCCAGCATGAGGTTGACCACCTCCGGCCCCAGGGCGTCGGGGGTGATGGAGGCGTTGCCAAGTCCTGTGACCAGCACCGGTCCCTCCGGCAGGAGCCGGGACACGGCTTCCGCAACGGCCAGCACCTCCGCTTCAAAATCCGCCGGCGCTTTTCGGAAGGGGGCGCACTCCACCGTCAGGTACCGGCCCTCCGGCTTCCCCAGTGTCCTGGCCGCCTCTTCATCCGTCACATGGACGGTGACGAGCGTCACCCCCTTCAGATTTTCTTCCTCCCGTTTCGCCCCCTTTGGAAGGCTTTCTCCGGCCAGTTCCAGGCGTTCTACGGCCAAGTCCGTCCGAATTCCCAAATGATCGTCCCCTTTCACAAAAATATCGTTTCAAAAATCCCGGAAAACTGCGGAAAAGCCCTTGCATTTTCTCCGAAAAAATGGTATGATAAGAAAGCTGTCAAAAGCCTGTCACGTGTCTAGGTGCGCCTGCGCGCATTTTTTGACGGGCGCTTGCGGGCAGTGCCAATCCTCAGTTAGTTTGCGTGAGCAGGCTGGCTTTATGTGAAGGAGGTGCAAATATGCCGAACATTAAATCTGCGAAAAAGCGCGTGAAAGTCATCGCGACCAAAACTCTGCAGAACAGAATGCTCAAAGGTAACCTGAAAGCCGCCCTGAAGGCAGCGAATGCCGCCATCGAGTCCGACGCCGCTGATAAAGCCGCCGCCGCTCAGAAAGCGTACAAGGTCATCGACCAGTCCGCCGCTAAGGGAATCATCCACAAGAACCAGGCGGCCAGACGGAAATCTCAGATTGCATCCAAACTGAATGCAGC
>CAKXAF010000027.1:12878-14758 GCA_934869045.1 uncultured Nitrososphaerota archaeon
TGTGAATAAACGCCCGCTTCCCTGACCTCTGGAAGCGGGCGTTTCGTTACATTTTTTGAGAAGACGGAGCGCGGCCGCATGTGGGCTGCGCTCCGTTTTTGGATGGGATCAGCAGGAGAGGAGCTCCTGGAAGCGGCGGTAGGCGCTCTCCCAGGCAGGGGTTGGGTGGGGTTCGAAGGCGCGGAAGCCGCCGGAGGCCGCAATGATCTTCCGGGCCTCTGTGATGGAGGGGATCCCGCCCAGGGCGATGAGCTGGACGGCGATATTTCCCAGCACGGTGGCCTCCACGGGGCCGGCGGTGACGGGGACGCCGCAGGCGTCGGCAGCCAGCTGGCAGAGAAAACCGTCCTTGGCGCCGCCGCCGATGATATGGATGGCGGGGTAGTCCCGGCCGGTGGTTTCCCGGATCATATCAAAGGCCTGGCGGTATTTCAGAGCGAGACTTTCATAGACGCAGCGCATGACCTGGCCGCGGTTTTCCGGGACAGGCTGGCCGGTCTTCTGACAGAATTGCCGGATGCGCTCCGGAAGGTTTCCGGGGGTTTCGAACTCCGGCGCGTCAGGGTCGATGAAGGAGACGAAGGGCTCCTCTGCCAGGGCCTCCCGTTCCAGATCCGCGTAGGTGACCTCAAAACCCTCCCGAAGCCACTGGCGGCGGGATTCCTGAATGAGCCAGAGGCCCATGATGTTTTTGAGCAGGGTGATGGTTCCGCCGTAGCCGCCCTCGTTGGTGAGGTTGAAGCGCTGGGTCTTTTCGTTGATGACGGGGGCGTCCATCTCGGTGCCGAAAAGGGACCAGGTGCCGCAGCTGACGTAGATGAAATCCTTCTCCGCAGCGGGAGTGGCAGCCACGGCGGAGGCGGTGTCGTGGGTGGCTACGGCAATGACGGGCACCCGGGGCACGCCCAGTTCTTCCGAAAGCTCCTGGGTGAGAAGTCCGCAGACCGACCCGGAGGGGATAATTTCCGGCAGTAGGCGGACAGGGATCCCCAGCCTTTCCAGAAGGTCCCGGTCCCAGTCCCCGGTGCGGGGGTTGAGCATCTGGGTCGTGGTGGCCTCTGTGTACTCGGCTTTTTTCTCGCCGGTGAGGAGGTAGTGGAAAAAGTCGGGGATCAGCAGCAGGCTTTCCGCCCGTTCCAGCAGATCAGGACGCTTTTCAGCCAGGGCTAAGAGCTGGAAGACGGTGTTCAGGCGCATGAACTGGGTGCCGGTGCGGCGGTAGATCTCTTCCCGGGGGACCCGGCTGAAGGCCAGCTCCATCATCCCCTCGGTGCGCTCGTCCCGATAGTGGACCGGATTGGCGATCAAACCGCCGGTTTGATCCAGCAGGGCGAAATCCACGCCCCAGGTATCTACGCCGATGGAGTCGAAACCGCCTTTGGCCTTCGCCTTGCGGATGCCCTCCTTGATTTCAAAAAACAGGCGTGGGGCGTCCCAGTAGAGGGTGCCGTTCATCCGGACGGGGTCGTTGCTGAACCGGTGGATTTCCTCCAGGGTGATGGTTTTTCCGTCAAATCCGCCCAGCATGGCCCGACCGCTGGACGCGCCGAAGTCAAAGGCCAGAACCCGCATGGTCACTCCTCCTATTTAGCGGGGTATTTCTTGTAGCCGGGGTGCCGCCCGGTCACTTTGTAGTAGTTTTTCCGCAGATCCATGAGCTTGTCGATCTGTTTTGGGGGGATCTCCTTGGCGCCGCCAAGCAGGTGGGCGGTCAGGCTGATTTTGGCGTAGAGCTCCAGGGTTTCCATGCGGTAGTAGGCGGTGATCAGGTCCGCGCCGACGGTCAGAGCACCGTGGTTCTGAAGCAGCAGGACGTCATGTTCCTGAAGATAGGGGGCGAGGGCCTCAGGCACCTCGTTGGTGGAGGGAGTACCGTAGGG
>CAKXAF010000028.1 GCA_934869045.1 uncultured Nitrososphaerota archaeon
GCGGGATACCGTGAAGATCATGGTCGGCGGCGCCCCTGTTACCCAGAATTTCTGTGATTCCATCGGCGCGGATTGCTACACCTCCGACGCTGCTTCTGCGGCAGACGCGGCGCTGCAGTTTTGCACGGCCTGCTAGGTTTTAGAAAAAGGCGGGGCTCCCAGAAGGGAGTCCCGCCTTTTTTATGAAAAAAGTGGTGTGGCTGAACCAGAGCAATTTCGCTCGAAATTCCAGGGAAAAGCGACGCCCTTTGAAAAAGGCAGGCAAAAACCTATCGATCCTTTAGACAAAGCTGTTGGCACACAAAATCAGCAAAGACTTTCGTGAAAACGCGGCAGCCGGCTCTGTCAGATGTGAGCCGTCTCCACTCTGCACTTGGCTGAAATCAGACATCTTCCGAGTTCCTTGCCGATGATTCCGGGGAACCGGAGGTTTCCCCCCACATTTCCTGAATCGCCTGCCAGGCGGCTTCCGCCTTTTCCGGGGAAAGCCTGGCCACATCGGCCAGCTCCTGGGGGGTTGCTTCCCGGATCCGTTTTTTTGTGCGGAATTCTTTGAGGATCGCCTTGGCCTTGGCGTCTCCAATGCCGGGGATTTTCTTTAGATCGCTGTCGTAGGAGGATTTTTTGTGGAGAGTTCTCTGATAGGCGATGGCGAAACGGTGAACCTCGTCCTGGATGGATGTGACGAAGGTGAAGGCCGCCTTCACCGCCGAGAGGGCGATTTCCCCCTCCTCGCTAACAATGGCGCGGGTGCGGTGGCGGTTGTCCTTGACCATGCCGAACAGGGGAACGGTGATTTGCAGCTCGTTAAAGACCTTCCGGACGGCGGAGACTTGGCCCCTGCCGCCGTCCAAAAGGATCAGATCCGGCAGGCGGGAGAAGCCGGGATCCCCGGCCTGGTAGCGGAGAAACCGGCGGCGGAGGACCTCAGCCATGGAGGCAAAATCGTCCTGGCCGGCCACCTCCTTGATGGCGAAGCGCTTGTAGTCGGATTTCAGGGGGCGGCCGTTTTCAAAGACGATCATGCCGCCCACCCGGCCAGTCTCGCCCCAGTTAGAGATGTCATAGGCCTCGATGTACATCGGCGGGGAGGGAAGGCCCAGGAGGTTCCCCAGCTGCTCCAGTGCCGCCACCTCCCGGCCGGTGCGCTGAACCCGGTCGGACAGTTGTTCCAGGGCGTTGTTGTGAGCCATCTCCACCAGCTTCCTGCGGTCGCCCTTTTGAGGGACGGAGACGGTTACGGCGTGGCCTGCCTGGTGGCGGGCAAACTGGCTGAAGAGATCCAGATCCTCCGGCGCTTCGTCCAGAAGGATATCCCGGGCGATATCCGGCGCGGCGGCGTAGTAGCGGTTGAGGAATTCCGTGCGGACCTCCGGAAGGTCGAAAACCTCGTCGAAAAAGTAGGTCAGCTTGTCAAGAAGGCGTCCTTCCCGGTATTGGATGACCACTGCGCAGGCCAGAAGGTGATTTTGGGCGAAGGCGATGACATCCAGATTTTTATCGCTGCCCAGGAGGACCTGTTGGGTGGCGGTAATCTTTTGGATGGCGCGGATGCGGTCCCTGAGGCGGGCGGCCTGTTCGAAATCCAGCTCCTCCGCGGCTTGCTCCATTTGCTTTTGCAGGGTTTCCACGGAGGTGGAGCTGCCGTGCTTAATATATTCTACAGCTTCCCGGATTAGGGATTGGTACTCATTTTTTTCCATTTTCCCGCGGCAGAGGCCGAAGCAGCGGTGAATGTGGAAGTTCAGGCAGGGGCGGCCTTTGCCGAATTCCTGGGGAAAACGTCGGGAGCAGCTGGGAAGGCAGAACACGCGGTTGGCCTCGTCCACGCTCTGCTTGACGATGAAGGAACTGGTATAGGGACCCAAATAGGTTCCGTCGCCGGATTTCTGCTTGGCGGCGGTGATGCGGGGGTAGTCCCCGCCGGAGATGTGGATGTAATGGTAGCCTTTATCGTCCTTGAGGAGAATATTGTATTTGGGGTTATGGAGCTTAATGAGACTGCACTCGAGGACCAGAGCCTCGAATTCGCTGCCGGTGACGATGTAGTCAAAATCATTGACGTGGGCTACCATCTGGCGGACCTTTTCCGTATGGGAGGAATTTTCACGGAAGTAGCTGACAACCCGGTTTTTCAGGGCTTTCGCCTTGCCGACGTAGATAATCTCCCCCTGCTTGTCCTTCATCAGATAAACGCCGGGCTGAAGGGTCAGACTCAGCGCCTTCTTTTTCAGTTCTTCGATGGTCATGATTCACCGCCTTTTGAAGGTTACGGGTTGTAAGGCTTTTCATGGGTTTTGTAATGAATTTGTTGAAAAATTGTAGTGGTATTCCGTCTGTCCGGGTGATAAAATAAAACTAGGATAGGAGGGAAACCAATGAAAAAAGTATTTGCGCTGGCCGCAGCCATGCTGGCCGCCGCCATTTTTCTGACGTCCCCGGCAGGGATGAGCGCCGCAGCAGAAACAGGGGCCGGTCTGGCGTTTACCGATACCCTGTCTGGCGAGAGGGCCGTGATCCGGAATCGGGACGGGGCAAAGCTGGTGCTGGACAATGTGATGAAGATAGAGGAGGAAAACGGCTGGCTCACGGTTTACGTGTTGGAAGACGTCCCCTACCAGGTGGACGCTGACAGCTTTGTCATGGCGATTGCGAACTCGGGAGACTTCAACCAGGCCCCCGGTTCCCGCTACAAGCTGTACCGGAAAAACGCGGATGGATCCCGGGGGGCAGCCACCGGAGAAACCGTCGATACCGCAGAGCTGCTGGAGCGCGGCATCGTGGCCATTGACAATCCCACCCGGGAAGAAAAGCACTGGGAAATCCTGCCCAACCGCAGCAGCGGCACTATGACCGGGCTTAGGGGAACGTATATTGTCCAGCTCAGCGACGAAAACATTTTTTCCTCCACCCAGCGGTGGGAAGACGCTTTTTTCCTGAAAACCGTCAGCGGTCCGGACAGCTCGGAGATCGCGGATGTGGTAAAAACCGTCCCGGTGGAGGGGGAAGGCCGCTGGGAGTACCTCTCCAACGGCAGGCGCCGTTTTCTCAGGGAATGGGCCGGGGAATTCTCCCCCTGCATCGGATGGGAGCAGATCGCTGGGAAATGGTACGATTTCTATCCGTACAGCGGCGGCGATGAGAGCCTGGACATATATGACATGGTTACAGGCTGGGTCAGCGGGGGCCCCAATGTAGACAACAGCCACGGGCTTTCCGGTAAGGTTGGCGGAATGTACTATCTCCAGGAGGACGGGAGCCTGAAAACCGGCTGGGTGCAGCGGGACGGAAACTGGTATTATCTGGATCCGAAAACCCTTTGGTACCGCACCGGCTGGTTTCAGGATACCGACGGCAGCTGGTACTATCTTTCCCCAAAAGACGGGAAGATGTACACTGGCTGGCTTTGGGAAAACGGAAAATGGTACTTCCTGGGGGAAGGCGGGCGGATGTACGACAACGGATGGCGCCCGACGGCTCCTGCCATGGACAGCGTGATGATGCTGGGGCAATGGGAGGGCTTCCACTACTTCCGGAAGGACGGTTCCATGGCCACCGGATGGCAGCTGATAGAGACACTCCAGGACGATGAGTTTATAGATGCCTGGTACTATTTCAACCCGGACGGGAGCCGTTATAACGGCTGGCTCCAATGGAACGGGAGATGGTATTATCTGAAGGACGGCTCTATGGAGACAGACACGGTTATCGGCGGATACCGCCTCAACAGCGACGGCGTTTGGGTCCCCTAACAATAAAAGCCGGCGGGAGAAACCCACCGGCTTTTTGCGCACAGACCTATTCCGCGAAGGCAGATTCAACCAGCTTGACGAGGCTGTCGACCGCAGCCTGTTCATCGACTCCGTCGGCAATGATGCGGATGGTCGTGCCGCCAACAATACCCAAGGACAGAACGCCCAACAGACTCTTTGCATTCACACGGCGCTCTTCTTTCTCCACCCAGACAGAGGATTTGAACTCATTGGCCTTTTGAATGAAAAAGGTCGCGGGACGGGCATGGAGACCCACTTGGTTTTTCACGGTTACGTCTTTCAGATACATTCTCATACTCTCCTATAAAAGTTCAAGGTAATCGCGGCCATGCGATGCCTGCTGAAAGGGGCCGCTCCGAAGTACCTTTATTATACCACAGCCATTTTTTCCGTCAACTCATTTTTGACGGGATTCCAAGACTTTTCTGGATTTTCGTGAGAGACGTAAATTTCAGATAAAAGTTATCAACATATTTGAATATACTGCATAGTAATTTATCAACATCCTGTGACTGGAATCCTCGAATTTTGTCGGAACTGCGGAATATCGCTATTTCTTCAGAAGGTCCGGCCGCTTTTTTTGAGTGCGCTCCAGGCTCTGCTCCGCCCGCCAGCGCTCGATGTTGGCATGGTGGCCGGAGAGGAGGACATCCGGCACCGGCATTCCCTGCCACTCCTCCGGGCGGGTATACTGGGGGTATTCCAGCAGGCCGTTCATGTGGCTTTCGTTTTCAAAGCACTCCGGATCTGCCAGCACGCCGTCGCAGAGGCGGACGATGCTGTCGGTCAGGACCATGGCGGCCAGCTCGCCGCCGGTGAGGACGTAATCGCCGATGGAAACCTCCTCGTCCACGATCCGCTCCAGAATCCGCTCATCCACACCCTCATAGTGACCGCAGAGGAGAAAGAGATGGGGGATTTCCCGGAAGGCCAAGGCCTTTTGCTGGGTCAGGGTTTTGCCCTGGGGGGAAAGATAGACCACATAGGGCAGGGAGCCGCTGGTGGCCACTACGTCCAGGTAGCAGCGCCAGATGGGTTCCGGCTGCATGACCATGCCCTTTCCGCCGCCGTAGGGAGTATCGTCCACGCGGTGGTGCTTGGGGTCGGGGGAGTAGTCGCGAATATTATGGCAGTGGATCTCCACCAGGTGATTTTTCCGGGCACGTCCGATGATGCTGGCGCCCAGAACGGCTTCGCACATTTCCGGGAAGAGAGTGGCGATATCAATTCGCATACATCCGCCCTCCTTCAGTCGTCGAAAAGGCCGTCCAGCGGGCGGATGCGCAGGAGGTGAGCCTCCAGGTCCGTCTGGACGACGACCTGGGGAATGGCGGGAACGTAGCGTTCCTTCCCATCGGCAAAGCGAACATGGTAGACGTCGTTGGCGCCGGTCTGGCTGACATCGGTGAGTTCCCCGTAAACGATGGAGGGGTCGTCGGCGTTTACGACCTGAAGGCCGATCAGATCTGCGATAAAATAGGTGCCCTTGGGGAGTTTGGCGTCGGCGCGGTTGATGCAGAGCACCCGGTTGACCAGCTTCTGGGCGGCCTCGGGGGTGTCCACGCCGTCCAGCTTCAGGATGACGATGTTTTTGCTGGGCCGCGCGGAGCGGACCTTCACCGGCTCACCGGCGATATACATGGTTTTGAAGCGGGTAAGAAATTCCGGCCCGTCGCACCAGGGCTGAACCCGGACTTCTCCCTTCAGGGCGTGGATGGCAACAATTTTGCCGGCTTCCAGCAGTTCCATAGTTCCTCCTTCATCGAAAAAACCCACTCCGGAAGGAGTGGGCATTCCGTATGGGAATCAGTCGATTTCCACCATGACCTTCTCGCTGCGCATGGATGCGCTGGCGCGCATGACCGTACGAATCGCCTTGGCGATCCGGCCCTGCTTACCGATGACGCGGCCCATGTCTCCGGGAGCGACGTTCAAGTGGTAGACGATGGTGCCGTCTTCGGTAGGCTCGTCCACTGTGACCTTGACGCCGTCCTTGTCTTCTACAAGGCCCTTGGCGAGGGTGATGAGCAATTCTTCCATAGCGATGCCTCTTTTCGGTTTTCAGTGACCGCCTCTGTTATCCCGGCGGATGGGACCCGGCAGGGAGATTATTCGCCCGCGCTGATTTTCAGAAGCTTCTTGACGGTGTCGGTGGGCTGAGCGCCGTTAGCGATCCACTTGTTGGCCTTCTCCACGTCAACATGGATGGCACTGGGATTTTGGGTGGGATCGTAGGTGCCGATTTCCTCAATGAAACGGCCGTCTCTGGGATAGCGGGAATCCGCTACAACAATACGGTAAAAGGGAGCTTTCTTCGCGCCCATTCTGCGCAGTCTGATTTTTACTGCCATAATTCATTTCCTCCTAAATATCGGTGGTTTCTATTGCTATACGCGGGATGCCGCGCTGGGCGGGCCGCGTTGTACAGCCTTACATCATGGGAAAGCGCATTCTACGCTTGCCTTTTTTGCCGGTGAACTGCTTCATCATGGTCTTCATCTGGTCAAACTGCTTGAGAAGGCGATTGACATCCTCCACCCGGGTGCCGGAACCGGCGGCGATGCGCCGTTTACGGGACGGGTTGATGATAGCGGGCTTTTCCCGTTCAGCGGGGGTCATAGAGGTGATCATGGCCTCGACCCGGGCAAACTGCCGTTCGTCGATGTCCATGCTGTCTACCTTGGCGCCCATGCCGGGGAGCATCCCTAGAATCTGCTTGATGGAGCCCATTTTGGTGACCTGGCGGAGATTTTCCAGCAGATCGTTCATATCGAAGCTGTTCTCCTTCATCTTCCTGGCCAGCTTGGCGGCTTCCTTTTCGTCCACTGCGCTCTGGGCCTTTTCGATGAGGGTCAGCACGTCGCCCATGCCCAGGATCCGGGAGGCCATCCGTTCGGGGTGGAAGGGCTCAAGATCGTCGATCTTCTCGCCGATGCCGGAAAATTTAATGGGCTTTCCGGTGACCTGGAGGACCGAGATGGCGGCGCCGCCGCGGGTGTCGGAGTCCAGCTTGGTGAGGATGACGCCGGTGATGGGGAGGGCTTTATTGAAGGTGTCGGCGACGTTGACGGCGTCCTGGCCGGTCATGGAATCGACGACGAGGAGAATTTCATTGGGGCTGACAGCGGCTTCGATGTTTTTGAGTTCTTCCATGAGGACCTCGTCAATATGAAGGCGGCCGGCAGTATCCAGGATGACCAGATCGTTGCCGTGGTCTTTGGCAAATTTCAGGGCCTCCGTGGCGATGGTGACGGGATTGGTCTGGCCCATTTCGAAGACTTGGGCGCCGGCTTTTTCGCCGACGATTTTCAGCTGGTCGATGGCGGCCGGGCGGTAGATGTCGCAGGCCACCAGAAGAGGACGGTGGCCCTGGCCTTTAAAATATTTGGCCAGCTTGGCAGAGTGAGTGGTCTTGCCGCTGCCCTGCAGGCCGCACATAAGGATAACGCAGGGCGGTTTGGCGGGAAAATTGATACGGGCGTTGTCCCGACCCATGAGATTGGTCAGCTCTTCATTGACGATTTTGATGACCTGCTGGGCAGGGGTCAGGCTTTCCAGAACCTCCTGGCCCACGGCGCGTTCGCTGACGGTTTTGACGAAATCCTTGACGACCTTATAGTTGACGTCAGCTTCGAGCAGGGCCATTTTGACTTCCCGCATGGCGTCCTTGATGTCGCTCTCACTGAGCTTGCCTTTGCTTTTCAGCTTCTTAAAGGCGGCGGCCAGCTTTTCGGAAAGACTTTCAAAAGCCAAATTCAGGACCCTCCTCTATACAAATTGTAATAAACGACATTTTTATCCAAAATTCTCGTCCAGATAGCCATTGAGCAGTTGGCGGACGATCCGGGCATTTTCATCAATAGACTGGGAAAAGGTAAAGCCACGGTTGACACGTTCGATTTCCGCGCAGCGGGCGGTGGCTTCCTCGGTGACAGCGACGAGGCGCTTAAATTTTTCGGCGAAGTGGAGCTTTCCCTCCAGTTCCAGGAGGTAAGCCTCCCCGCGCTTAATGCTGTCGCGGACGCCCTGACGGGTGATTTCCTCATGCTCAGCAATTTCAGCCAGGGAAAGATCCTGGTTGTAATAGAGCTCCATGACGTCCTGCTGTTTGTCGGTGAGCATATCTCCGTAAAGGTCCAGAAGGTCCGAGATGGCCAGATTTTTGCTCATGGGCGTTCTTCCTTTCCCGCTTTGGAGGTGTAAACCTATTACCTTTACAAGGTAATATTATACCGGAAAGACGCCGAGCTGTCAAGTGATTTCCTTTACATCGGTGAATTTTCTGGGGATTCTCCGATTCGCACAAAACGCGGGAAGGTTTCTCCGTCTTTTGTGACGGTTTCACTGAACATCAGGGCTGGGCGAACCCAAATCGCACCTTCTCCGGAAAGTGGACGGTAGACGGTCATGGGCTCCAGGGTCTCGGAGTGGCGGGCCAGGGCGAGAACCTGGTATTCCTTTCCTTTAAAATGGCGGTAGCGACCGGGGCGGATGCCGTAGGCGGCGGCCAGGCGGGCGACCAGCCCGGTGTCGGCGGGGCAGAAATCCAGACGGGTAAGGTCATCCGGGGTGGCCCAGAGAAGCTGGGTATGGACGTTGGAAACGGGTTCGCCGTCCTCCAGAATGGCAAAATAGAAGGAGAGGCGGACCTCCCGGTCCGGGTATTGGTGCGTGATTTCGGCGCAGAGCCCACCAACAGAAACGGCGGCGCCCAGCTCCTCGCGGCATTCCCGGCGGAGGGTGTCGGGAAGGGCTTCCCCCGGCTCCCGCTTGCCGCCTGGGAACTCCCAGAGTCCGGCGCAGCTGCCGGTTCCTCCGCGTTTTCCAACGAGGATGCGGCCGTTTTGTTCGATGATTGCGGCGGCGACTTCGATCATAACAAGCTCCTTTTAAGGCAGATTTGGGGGATTTGTTTTTAGGGTTTCCGTTTTGTCTGCGCAGATATTCCGCAGCTTCAGAGCGTGGGGAAGGACGCTGCCTCTCCACCCTGCGATTTTTTGAAAAAAATCCAGTAAAACTTTTATTGGTTCTTTTGTGAAATGATACAAGATGTATAATTTTAAGATATTATCCGATTTGCTGAAGAATTTTGGCGCCCATCTCCTGGCATCCTACTTTAATACAGCTCCCGCTCAGGATATCAGCGGTGCGGAAGCCGGCGTCAAGGACGCGATTCACGGCGGTTTCGATACTGGCGGCCTCTGTATCCAGACCGAAGGAATAGCGGAGCATCATGGCGGCGGAGAGGATAGCGCCGATGGGGTTGGCAATATCCTGGCCCGCGATATCGGGGGCTGAGCCATGAATAGGCTCATACATGCCTCGGGTCCCATCTCCCAGGGAAGCGGAGGCCATCATGCCGATGGAGCCGGTGATCATGCTGGCTTCATCGGAGAGGATATCGCCAAAGAGGTTTTCGGTGACGATGACGTCAAACTGGGAGGGGTCTTTGACCAGCTGCATGGCAGCGTTGTCCACCAGCATATCCGCGCAGGCGACATCGGGGTATTCCGCGGCGGTCTGGCGGATCACCTCCCGCCAGAGCCGGGAGGTATCCAGCACGTTGGCCTTGTCCACGGAGGTGACCCGGCCGCGGCGTTTCCGGGCGATGGAGAAGGCGGTCCGGGCGATACGCCGGATTTCATGGGCGGCATAGGTCATATCGTCATGGGCGGTGAGCTCGCCGTTTTCTTCAGCGGTGACGTGGGCGCCGAAGTAGGCCCCGCCAATCAGCTCCCGGACCATCATCAGGTCGATGCCCCGGGCGGTAATTTCCGGCTTCAGGGGGGAGGCTCCCGCCAGCTGGGGAAAGAGCCGGGCCGGGCGGAGGTTGGCATAGAGCCCCATGGCCGAGCGGATCCCCAGAAGGGCCGCCTCCGGGCGGATTTCTTTGGGGACGCCGTCCCATTTGGGGCCGCCCACCGCGCCCAGGAGGACGCTGTCGCAGTCCAGGCATTTTTGCAGGGATTCCTCCGGGAGGGAGTCGCCGAAGGCGTCGATGGCGCAGCCGCCTGCGAGAATTTCCTGATAAAGAAAGGTATGTCCGTACATTTCGGCGATCCGGTCCAGGACGCGGAGGGCCTGGGCAACGATCTCGGGGCCGATGCCGTCGCCGCGGATGACGGTGATGGTCTTCTGCATGAAAATTGCTCCTTCCGGGTCTTATTTCAGGGAGTTCAGCAGACCGCCCTTGCGGATGATGTCCTTGATAAAGTCCGGGAAGGGCTCGGCCTGATAGGTTTCGTTTTTGGTGAGGTTTTGGATCAGCCCGGTGTCAAAGTCCACCGAGATCTCGTCCCCGGCGGCGATGCGGACGCTGGCTTCGGGGCATTCCAGGATAGCAAGGCCGATGTTGATGGCGTTGCGGTAGAAGATCCGGGCAAAGGCTTTGGCGATGACGCAGGAGATGCCGGCGGCTTTGATGGCGATGGGGGCGTGCTCTCTGGAGGAGCCGCAGCCAAAGTTCTGGCCGCCGACCAGAATGTCGCCGGGATGGACGTTTTTGACGAAATCCGGATCCAAGTCTTCCATACAGTGGGCGGCCAGTTCCCGATGGTCGGCGGTGTTGAGGTAACGGGCGGGGATGATGACGTCGGTGTCGACATTGTCGCCGTATGTGCGGGCGGTTCCGTGGGCGTTCATAGTAAAATCAATCCTTTCGATGAAGTCCGGTCAGGCCAGGGGGCTGGCCAGCTTTCCGGCAATGGCGGAGGCGGCGGCCACTGCGGGGCTGGCCAGATAGACCTCCGAATCCACGTGGCCCATCCGGCCGACAAAATTGCGGTTGGTGGTGGCTACAGCCCGCTCGCCGGCGGCCAGAATTCCCATGTAGCCCCCCAGGCAGGGGCCGCAGGTGGGGGTGGAGACGGCGCAGCCCGCATCGATGAAAATTTCCATGTACCCCAGCCGGACGCAGTCCTTCCAGACCTGCTGGGTGGCCGGGATGATGATACAGCGGACCCCGGGCGCGACCTTTTTACCACGGAGGAGTTCTGCCGCAGCTGCCATATCCGAAAGGCGGCCGTTGGTGCAGGAGCCGATGACCACTTGGTCAATGGGGATCTCGCCGATCTCGCCGAAGGTCTTGGCATTTTCCGGGAGATGGGGGAAGGCCACAGTGGGTTCGATCTCCGAAAGGTTTACCTCGATGGTCTGATCGTAGACGGCGTCGGGATCGGCGGTATAGGCGGTCACAGGACGGCTCACACGGCCGCGGATGTAGTCCCTGGTGACTTCGTCCGCCTCAAAGATGCCGTTTTTCGCCCCGGCTTCGATGGCCATGTTGGCGATGCAGAGGCGGTCGTCCATAGTGAGATTCTTCAGGCCGGGGCCGGTGAATTCCATGGATTTGTAGAGGGCGCCGTCCACCCCGATCCGGCCGATGATGTGGAGAATCACGTCTTTACCGGAGACAAAGGGCCTCAATTGGCCGGAGACGCGGAATTTGATGGCCGATGGGACCTTGAACCAGGCCTGACCGGTGGCCATGGCGGCGGCCATGTCCGTGGAACCGACGCCGGTGGAAAAAGCGCCGAGGGCGCCGTAGGTGCAGGTGTGGGAGTCCGCGCCGATGATGCACTCGCCGGGAGCCGCCAGGCCCTTTTCCGGGAGGAGGGCGTGCTCGATGCCCATCTGGCCCACGTCGAAATAGTTGGCGATGTCAAAGCGCCGGGCGAAGGCGCGGCACTGTTGGCACTGGGCGGCGGCCTTGATGTCCTTATTAGGGGCGAAATGGTCCATAACCAGGGAGATTTTGGTGCGGTCGAAGACCGAAGGAAAGCCTGCTTTTTCAAACTCGTTGATAGCTACGGGGGAGGTGATGTCGTTGCCCAGGACCATGTCCAGCCCGGCGCGGATCAGCTGGCCTGCCTTGACCTCGGGGAGGCCGGCATGGGCCGCAAGGATCTTTTGGGTCATTGTCATTGCCATGAAAATCATCCTTTCCAGAAGTATGTCAGCGGATCATCCGGTTGACGGCGGAGAACAGGGCCTTGACCGAGGCGTAGATGATATCGTCCTGGATGCCCACGCCCCAGAAGGTCCTGCCGTCTTCGCCGGTGATGGAAACGTAGGCCACCGCCTGGGAGCTGGAGCCTTCCTCCAAAGCGTGTTCCTTATAAGTCAAGTTGGAGAAATGAACGCCGAGGTTCTCCCGGATGGCGTTGGAGACCGCGTCCAGGCGTCCGTTTCCAGAGCCGGTGATCTCCCGGGTTTCGCCGTCCCGCTGGATGGTCAGGGTGGCGTGGATGCCGCCGTTGCGGGTGTAGTGGTAGTCGGCAAGGCAGATGGGGGACTCCAGGTTGACGTATTCGGCGTGGAAAATCTCCAGCACCTCCTGGGGACTCATCTCCTGGTGCTTGTGATCTGAGATTCCCTTCACGGTGTAGCCGAACTCCTCCCGCATTTTCTTGGGGAGATCGTAGCCGAAATTCTGTTCCAGCAGGTAGCCGATGCCGCCCTTGCCGGACTGGGAATTGATGCGGATGACATCGGTCTGATACTCCCTGCCCACGTCCTGGGGGTCGATGGGGAGGTAGGGGACGGTCCAGAGGGGACACTGACGCTCTTCCCGCCATTTCATGCCCTTGGCGATGGCGTCCTGGTGGGAGCCGGAGAAGGCGGCGAAGACCAGCTTGCCGGAATAGGGCTGGCGGTCGTAGACGTGCATCCGGGTGACGCGCTCATAAAGCTCGGTAATCTCCGGCATATTGGAGAAGTCCAGCTTCGGATCCACGCCCTGGGAGAAGAGATTCATGCCCAGAGTGACGATGTCCACGTTGCCGGTGCGCTCGCCGTTGCCGAAGAGGGTGCCCTCCACCCGTTCTGCTCCGGCAAGGAGGGCCATTTCCGTATCGGCCACAGCACAGCCCCGGTCGTTATGGGGATGGACCGAGAGGATGACATTTTCCCGGTACCGGAGGTTTTCCGACAGGAACTCGACCTGGTTGGCGTAAATGTGCGGCATGGAAACGGAAACAGTCACGGGAAGGTTGATGATGACCTTGCTGTCCGGTGCAGGATGCCAGACATCCAGGACAGCGTTGCAGATCTCCAAGGCAAAATCCATTTCGGTACCGGTGAAGCTCTCCGGGGAATATTCGAAGCGGAGATTTCCATCGAAGTCCCTGGCGTACTGGTTGAAAAGCCGGGCTCCGGAGACGGCGATGGCGATGATCTCTTTCTTGGACTTGCGGAAGACCTGTTCCCGCTGGGCTACGGAGGTGGAATTGTAGAGGTGGACCACTGCGTTTTTGCAGCCCTTGAGGGACTCAAAGGTTTTTTGAATGATATGTTCCCGGGCTTGGGTGAGAACCTGGACGGTGACGTCGTCGGGGATCAAGTCCTTTTCGATGAGGGTGCGGAGAAAATTATACTCCGTTTCAGAGGCGGCGGGGAAGCCCACCTCGATCTCCTTGAAGCCAATTTTGCAGAGAAGCTGGAAGAATTCCACCTTTTCCTCCAGGCTCATGGGGATGATCAGGGACTGGTTGCCATCCCGGAGATCCACGCTGCACCAGGCTGGGGCCTTTTCCACGTGATCCTTCCGCATCCATTTCCCCAGGGGCTTTTCCGGGGTCTGGGGAGGGAGAAAGTAGTTGATGGCGTATTTCTGGTAATTTTTCATACAAGGCATCCTTTCCGGCCCGCCGGAGCGGGTCCTCTGAGAAGAGCGGGGCAACAAAAAGCCCCCGTTTCCTGCATTTGCAAGAAACGGAAGCCATCCTTCCGCGGTACCATTCTTGTTGGCGCAGATGCGCCCGCCTCTGTCCATCGGCGCGCTCCGGCGCGAATGGAGTCCCGTGATAACGGTGGGAAACCCGGTCCTGCCTACTTGGGATCCGTTCAGCGGACAGCTCGAGGGCCAGCTGGGCGCCCGGTCCGGCTCTGCCTCGCACCATCCGGCAGCTCTCTGCATCCATCCTCGGAGTCCATATCCCTGTCACAGCTTTTCTGTATATCAGTATAGCGGATAAAAAATGTTTTGTCAACGGAAAATGCAAAATTTTATTTTGACAAAATTGAATTTTTGAAAATAATCGATATTTCAATTGGGCTTTTGACGGCAGTGATACCAAATATGAACAAAGTTTGATTTATTTCTTCTTCCTAAAAAAGACGGGCGAAGTTTTAAGAATATGCCGGATTTGTTCATAAAAATATCACCTTTTTAATTGTAACTATGTTATAATATTCTTACCAATTAAAATATGGATTTTGCTGCCCGCTTGCCGGAATTTTCAAGGAGGAATGTCAAATGGCGCTGGGAAAAATTTTGGTAGTCGACGACGACAAGAATATCTGTGAACTGCTGCGGCTCTATCTGGAGAAGGAAGGCTACAGCGTGATCCTCGCCCATGATGGGGAGGAGGCGCTTTTGAAGTTTGAGACCCTTCACCCGGAGCTGATCCTGCTGGATATTATGCTTCCCGGGCTGGACGGCTGGCAGGTCTGCCGGGAGATCCGCAAAAAGAGCCAGGTTCCGATCATTATGCTCACGGCCAAAGGGGAGACCTTCGATAAGGTCCTGGGC
>CAKXAF010000029.1 GCA_934869045.1 uncultured Nitrososphaerota archaeon
ATGCCGTAACCTGCAAAACGCCTCCCCTTCAAAAAGGGGAGGTGTTTTGCCATAAACTTTTTAAAATAAATTGCAGAAACGGAGACGGACCGGGAAGAGCTTTGCCTTTTCCAAAGCTGCCGCCTTTTGAAGGAAGGGGACGGAACCTTTACTTTTTTCCCGAAGATTTTTCCGCTTTTTCCACCCGCAGAAACAGCAGGCCGATGGCTGCCGCCAGCGGGATCAGACAAACCAGCACGGCCCTTTGACGAAATAGGCGGACCATCCACTCGCCCAACACCGCACCGCCCAGGAAAATTCCGACGACGCCATAAAAACGCAGGCTCTGCCGCCGCTCTTCCGGGTCCTTTGTAATCCAAAACCGAAACAATAGCTCTGCCGCGCTTCGGAGGTTTCCCGTACACATGGTAGTAGCATAGGCCGCTCCCACCATTTTCCGAAAGCTTTCCACCTGGATGCCGCAGGCCAGGGAAACCGCCACATTTGCCGCCGTATCAGCTCCTCCCCCCGCAGGGAAAAACGCCACCGCCGCCAAAATCACCGCCTCCGCTGCCAGAGCCGCCTGCCGCCACGCGAAGCGCGGATGCTCCCGGAAGCGATGGCGGATGGCCTCGGTCAGCAACACGCCGCCCGTAAAAGCCAGCACCGGTATCAGGTAGCAACAAATCTCCGCATATTCCCTTCTGGCAATCCGGATGCCCAGCAGCACCAGGTTCCCCGTCTGGGCAAAGGCGAAGACCCCGCCCCGCGCCAGATAGGTGTAGGCGTCCAAAATCCCGCCGGACAGTGCCAACAGCGCACCCATCCAAAAAGTTTCCTCTACCGGCACCCCTTTTTTCATCCGGCTTAATCCTCCGCTGGAAGCGCTGCAAGATATTGGGACATATAGTTCTTCATCAGACGGTTGTACTCTTCGGTGTTGCCCTGATGCATTTTTTTAATATACTCATGCCGGTTGAGAATCTCACCGTTTTTATGCCGCCCGATAATATACACCGCGATGTTGGAACAGTGGTCGGAGATCCGCTCAATGTTGGTCAGCACTTCCAAAAAGACCAACCCGGCGTCAATGGTGCACAAGCCGCTCTTCAGCCGTTTGATGTGACGGTATTTCAGAGTGTCCTGCATGGCGTCGATTGTCTCCTCCAGGGGCTCGATCTGCGTCGCCAGGGAAAGGTCGTCATTTTTCAGAGCCTCATAGGCCATGGCCACGATGTGCTCCACCGCCGCACAGATGATATCCAACTCCTGAATCGCCTTGCCGCTGAATTTCACATGCTTGTCGTAAAGGGCCTCGGCCCGCTCCACCAGGTTGATTGCATAGTCGCCGATCCGCTCAAACTCCACGGTCAACCGCAGCAGAAGGGTGACGTCCTTGCTCTCCTTGTCGGTCAGCTCACACTCGCTGATCCGGCCCAGATAGCTGTTGAGCCGGTCCTCCGTCTGGTCGATCTGATTTTCCGCGGTCTGTATGGTCTCAATCAGCTTGCGGTCATACTCCTGAAACAGCGTATACGACCGCTGGAAGTTGAACAGCGCATCCCGTGCCATTTCTTCCAGAACAACGCGGCTCTGGTTCAGAGCAATGGCCGGGGTGGAGAGAAAGCGCTCGTCCAGAGGGTCGGCTCCCGCTTCCAGCTCCGGCTGGAGGAGTTCCTTGGATGCCGGTGCATGATCCCGCACCGTCCATTCCGCCAATCGTGCCAGCCCCTTGTAAAAGGGCAGCATGACGATGGTGGCCACTACGTTAAAGATGGTGTGGAAATTGGCGATGCCGCCCTTGTTGATGGGGCTGTCCCAGAAGGAGAAGCCCCCGATGGCCGCGTTGATGCCGTAAACGCCCGCCAAAAACAGAACGGTCCCAATGATGTTGAAATAAAGATGAACCATGGCGGCCCGCTTGGCATTTTTATTCGCCCCAATGCTGGAAAGGAGCGAGGTCACGCAGGTGCCGATATTCTGGCCCATGATAATCGGGAAAGCCGCTGAATAGGTGATCGCGCCGGTAGAAGACAGCGCCTGGAGAATGCCGATAGAGGCCGAAGAGCTTTGGATAATCGCAGTCACTGCCGCGCCTACCAATACACCCAGAACCGGGTTTTGGAAAGCCGCAAAGAGCTGCGCAAAAGCCGGGGACTCCCGCAGCGGCGTCATGGCAGATTCCATGGAGAACATCCCCTGAAACAGCACGCCGAAGCCCAGCAGAATCTCACCGACGATCTTTTTCCCAGGCCGCCGGGCCGCTAAGAGCAGCACGATACCAATTATCGCCGCCAGCGGCGCCAGGGTGCTGGGCTTCAGCCATTGGAGAAACGCATTGGCGTTTCCTTCCAAATCTCCCAGCCGCAGAATCTGCCCCGTGATGGTCGTCCCGATGTTGGCGCCCATGATCACGCCCACCGCTGACTGCAACTTTAGAATGCCGGCGTTGACCATGCCCACGATGATCACCGTCGTGACGGAAGAGCTCTGGATCACCGCTGTCACTGCCGCGCCCAACAGGACGCTGGTAAAGATATTGCTGGTCAGCTTTTCCAGGGCCTTTTCCACTTTGCCGCCGGAGGCCTTTTCCATCCCGCCTGCCAAAATGTTCATGCCGAAGAGGAAAAGTGCCAGACCGCCTCCCAAGCTGATGAAATTGAATGGACTCATAACGTTCCTCCAGGTTATTTCTCTGTTCCCTGCCCGCGCCGGGCGGACAGGCTTTTCCGTTACTCATTATAGCATACCCGTTTTTGTTTGTATACCGCCGGCGCCGTCCATGAAAGAAATTTTACCTGAAATTTACACAGATCGACTGGTACCTCCTTTTTCTGTAAAGAGCCGCCAAAAAACCGGCCTGCCGCATTTTTGCGGCAAGCCGGTTCCAGGATCCCTCTATTTTCCTTTAATCACCGGGGAGATGCGCTTGTAGATCAAAAAGGTGATGGCAACGCTGAGCAATCCCTTGACAAAGGTGAAGGGGGCGTTGAAAATCCACAGCGCCTGCCAAAGCGTCTCAATTTTGGGATTAATCGCCTGGTACATCCCCAAGATCGCATCCATGGGCATCAGCAGGTTTGCATAAACCGGATACACCAGGTAATAGTTGATAAAGACGCTGAAGAAGCCCATGGCCAGGGCGCCAATCAGCGCGCCAACCAGCGCGCCCTTCCGGTTGTTCCACTTTTTGTAGACCAGCCCTGCCGGAAGGACGAAAAACACCCCCAGCAGGAAGTTGCACAGCTCGCCCACCCCCATGCTGTAAGTGAACAGCACATTCACCAGGTTCTTGATCAGGCAGACCGCCACGCCGCTGAGGGGGCCCATGCTGAAAGCAGCGATCAGCGCCGGCAGCTCGGAGAGATCCAGCTTGATGAAGCTGGGCACCAGCGGCACGCTGAAGCTCAGAAACATCAAAACCGTAGAGAGCGCACCCAGAAGCGCGGTCATAACCATCGTACGGATCCGGGTCCGTCTGCGGGTGTTCTGGGGGTTTGACATTGATTTTTCCATGATGACGTTCCTTTCTGCGGGTGTACCCGCGCCCGTCGGAGCAAACAAAAACGCCCGCAGATGCTCTGCGGGCGCAACACGCGGATTCCAGCCGGGGACAAGCCCCGCGGAAAGGTGTGTTTCTTTCATCCGGACTATAACCGTCGGTACCGGAGTTTCACCGGTTCGGCACATTTTCATGTGTTCGCGGACTATCACCGCCGGTGGAGACTTTCACTCCGCCCCGAAACAAGGTAAATTCAGTTTTTGATGAAAACGGCCGAAGCCGCCGGCATCCTTATTTGTCACAGCCGCAGTCGCAGCCATCTTCGCAGTCACATCCGTCGATATCCAGATCGAATTCCAGATCCTGACCGCAGTTGGGGCACTTCATCTCGCCCTCGTCCAGCATGGACTCGTCGATGTAGATGGTATTGTTGCAGGTAGGGCAGGTGATCTCGTAGGTTTCCCCATCCTCGCCGCAGCAGCACTCGCCCTCATCGTCCTCATCGCCGAAAACAGCTTCCTCGACATCGCCCAGATCCTCGTCCAGCACATCGAGCAGCTCACACATTTCGTCGGTCTCCTCCTCGATATCCGTAACTGTAGCAGCCAGATCGTCGAGAACGTCCACAATGGCGTTAAAGACCTTGGTTTCCTTCTTATCCGCGTCCAGCTCCAGGCCGCTCATCAGGCCCTTCAGGTATGCGACTTTTTCCATCAGTTCCATAAAATACCTCCCTTATCCAATCTCACATCCAGTATGCCCAGCTTGGGAACATCCATGCGCCGGGCCGACAGAAGGTGAACAGCTTATGCGCGTTCCATGTATTCGCCGGTGCGGGTATCCACACGGATCATCTCGCCTTCGTCGATGAACAGCGGCACCTTGATCTCTGCGCCGGTCTCCAGCGTAGCAGGCTTGGTGGCGTTGGTGGCGGTGTTGCCCTTGAAGCCGGGATCGGTCTTGGTAACCTGCAGCTCCACAAAGTTGGGGGGCTCCACTCCGAAAACGACGCCCTTATAGGAAAGGACCTTCACCGGGGTGTTTTCCTTGACGAAGCGGAAACCGTCGCCCAGGTGGGCGCTGTCGATGGCCTGCTGCTCGTAGGTCTCGTTGTCCATGAAGTAGTAAAGGTTTTCGTCGTTATAAAGATATTCCATCTCGCGGCGCTCGATATACGCCTCCGGGAATTTCGCGGTGGGGTTGAACGTCGTCTCGGTGACGGCGCCGGAAATCACGTTGCGCAGCTTGGTGCGGACGAACGCCGCGCCTTTGCCGGGCTTTACGTGCTGGAACTCGATGACCTGCATAACCTCGCCGTCCATATCGAAGGTAAGGCCGTTCCGAAAATCGCCTGCTGTTATCATGTAGAAACCTCCATTTTGCTATCCCGCAATCGTTTGCACCGTGCATCACTTCCCGCCGGAAGCACCGGCGCCGAAAAATCACGCTGTTGGAAGCCGTGCCTGGATCCTCTGGGCGCACTTCCATTACCTTATTATTTTACCGTATCTCGGCCTTATTTGCAAGGGCAATTTGTAAATTTTCTTCGTTTTCGCCGGATTTTGCTCCCGCTGCCCGGAAAATCCATCAAATCAGATGGGCAAGACCTTCCAGTGCCAGGAAATAGCTGTACTTCCCGAACCCGCAGATCTGACCGGCGCAGACCGGCGCGATCACCGATTTGTGGCGGAACTCCTCCCGGCTGTGAATGTTGGAAAGATGGACCTCGATGCAGGGGATCCGGATTCCGGCGATAGCGTCCCGGATGGCGATGGAGTAGTGGGTGTACGCCCCCATGTTGGCCACCACGCCGTCCACCTCATGACGGACCGCCTGGAGCTTGTCGATGATTCCGCCCTCGCTGTTGGACTGGTAGATTTCGCAATCAAAGCCCAGTTCCTCCGCCCGGGCCCGGATCTCCGCGTTGATGCTTGCAAAACTCTCCTTGCCATAAATCCCCGGTTCCCGCTCTCCGACCAGATTGATGTTGGGCCCGTGGATCACCAGTACTTTTTTCTTCATCGTATTCTTCCTTTCCCTGTTTTAGATATCCGGATATCCGGCCAGCTCCGGATTTTTCATCCAATTTCCGTCCGCATCCCGGAGATACGGCAGTACCGCTTCCACAGCGTCCAGATTCAGCGTCCCGTAAATGTGCGGATAGGCTCTTCCGCAGCCGTCGCCGTCCTCCCAGCGGATCTCCGATCCAACGCGCTCCTCCGCGATGCACAGCAGAACCAGCTCTTCCTGTGTCTCCCGGAAATTGGGCGCGACCCGCCAGAAAAACGAAACCGGCGACCCATGGAGGAAGGGTTCCCCCTCCGGCAGGACGTAGCTTCCCGCCCTTTTCGCCGCTTCCCAGCCTTCCCGCGCCATGCAGTGCAGAATCATTTGCCCATCTCCCTCCGGTAATGCTCCGCCATGGCCCGGGCGTCCTCGGCCTGGGTTCCGGCAGACTCACAGATGAACCGCGGTGACCACCCACGGCGGGCGACTTCTTCCATCAGCGGCTCAAAATCCGGGCCGTAAACCGTGTCGGCAAAGGTCAGATGGGCCTTCTCCCCGCCCTTTTCGGTGTAAGCGATCTTGGAGAAATGAGCATGGAACCGGCTGGCCCGGTCCGTCCCCAGCCGCTCCTCCACAGCGTCCAGAATCGCGGCATAGTCTTTCCTCTCCCGGATCCCGCCAAAAGTCCGGGCGTTCAGGTGCCCAAAGTCGATACAGGGCAGCAGACCCTCATCCATCGCGCAGAGCTCCAGCACCTCGGAAAGGCTCCCCAGCTGGTTGACTTTGCCCATGGTCTCCGGGCAGACCGTGATTCCCTCCAGGCCCATCCGGCGAAGCTCATCCAGGGCCAGCCGGAGGGTCCCCTTGGCCAGCTCCAGAGCCTCCTCCCGGGCGATCTTTCCGCAGGACCCAGAGTGGACCACGATCCGGTCGCCGCCCATGATCCAAGCCGCCTGGGCGGTATCGGTGATATATTTCACGGAAGCCAGCCGCTTCTCCTCCTCTACGGAGGAAAGGGAGATGTAATAGGGCGCGTGGACGCTCAGCGCCACATTTCCCGCCGCCTTTTCCTTCAGCTCCAACAGCTCTTTTTCCGCATACCGGACCCCTCGTCCGCACTGATACTCAAAAGCGTCCAGCCCAAACCTCTCCAGATAGGCCGGGATCTCCGCCGTCCGCTTGAATCCCATGGCCGCAAAGCTCTCCGGGCGCCCTGCCGGACCAAAACGTGCGCTCATTCCCTTTCCCCCTTCCGCCTCTGATACCGCCGGATCACCGGTTTTTCCAGCCGCCGCTTCAGCCGGAAAAACCAGCCGCTCTCCAGCTTGTAGGGCTCCACCAGAATCGTATAAACTCCCCCCAGGTTGCCGCTCATCATGTCGGTGAACACCTGATCCCCTATGAGTGCCGCCTGCTCCGGCCGAAGGGAATACCTTCTGCACGCCCGGGCCACCCCAAAGGGCAGGGGTTTGCACGCCATAGCGACAAAATCCAGCCCCAGCACCCGAGCGAAGGGCTCCACCCTCTCCCGATTGTTATTGGAAAGAATGGCCAGCTGAACGCCGGCTTCCTGCATCTGTGCAATCCACTCCGGGACTCCTTCCGCCGGAACGGGGTTCCCATGAGTGGTCAGGGTGTTATCCACGTCCAGGATAACGGCCCGAATACCGTTTTCCGCAAAAAAAGAAACCGGCAGATCGGTGATATGACGCACCATCCGGCGGGGCTGAAGCAGCGGCATGGAAACCCTCCTTAAAACAAATGAAAAAGCGAGCGAAAACCGCTCGCTTTTATCTACAACGATACGCCGGTCCCAGGCCAGGCCTGTTCCCGTTAAACGCTGTACACGCTGTACACGTAATTATTTAAATTTACGTTTCCGAGCAGCCTCAGATTTCTTTTTGCGTTTGACAGAAGGCTTCTCGTAATGCTCTCTTTTGCGCACTTCAGCGAGCACGCCAGACTTGGCGCAGGAGCGTTTGAAGCGTTTGAGCGCATTGTCCAGAGACTCGTTGTCTTTGACTCTGATTTCCGACATTCTATTCCCTCCCTTTGCCAAACGGCAGAGGTCTAAAAGCTGCCTCCGTCCACAGGTTTTCCGCAAAACCAACCTCTGATCTGCGCGCCAGCGCAGGATTTCGCAGGACCGCAGGACAAAACCAGCATTTGTATCTATTATTATATAACAGCACGGGCCAGAATGTCAAGGGATTTTCGTGACTTTTTCCGTATCCTCGAAAACTTTTCCGCTTTCTTCCGAAAAGCAGATCCGGCGCGGGCAAAAAGAGCTGTCCACGCCGGATAACGGCTTATTTCACAACGATATTCACCAGCTTCCCCTTGATATAAAGTTCTTTGACCACCGTCTTGCCGGCGATTTCCGCCGCAACGCGGGCGTCCGCCTTTGCCAGCGCAATGGCGTCGGCGCTTTCGATATCCGCATCAACGGTGAGCTTGGCACGGATCTTGCCGTTGACCTGGGCCACGATTTCAACGGTAGCCTCCTTACACTTCGCCTCATCCCAGCTCAGCCATTTCTGAGAGGTGATGGGGCCGCCAAAGCCCATAATCTCAAACAGTTCCTCGGTCATATGAGGTGCGAAGGGGTTCAGGATCACCAGCAGATCCCGGTATTCCTTCCGGGTGATGGCGCCGGTGTCAGTGATGACGTTCAGCAGGCTCATCATTGCCGCAATGGCGGTATTGTATTTGAGGTTCTCGATATCCTCGGAAACCTTTTTGATGGTCTGGTGGAAGGGGGTCTCCACCTCTTTCCGGTAGCTGTCACCGTCCACCACGATGTCCTGAAGATTCCAGATCCGGTCGAGGAACCGCTTGCAGCCCCGGACGGAGTTCATGCTCCAGGGTGCGGACTTCTCAAAATCGCCCATGAACATCTCATAGAGCCGCATGGTGTCCGCGCCGAACTCCTTGACGATGTCGTCGGGATTGATGACGTTGCCCCGGGATTTGCTCATCTTCTCGCCGTTCTCGCCCAGGACCATGCCGTGGCTGGTTCGCTTGGCGTAAGGCTCCTTGCAGGGAACAACGCCCTGATCGTAAAGGAATTTGTGCCAGAACCGGGAGTAGAGCAGATGCAGGGTCGTGTGCTCCATGCCGCCGTTGTACCAGTCCACGGGGAGCCAGTATTTCAGCGCTTCGGGGGAAGCTAGCTGCTCTTTGTTGTGGGGATCGCAGTAGCGGAGGAAGTACCAGGACGAGCCCGCCCACTGGGGCATGGTGTCGGTTTCCCGCTCGGCGGGCCCGCCGCATTTGGGGCAGGTAGTGTGGACAAAGCTGTCAATTTTGGCCAGAGGGGATTTCCCGTCGTCGGTGGTCTCGTAATTCTCCACATCCGGGAGCTTCAGCGGCAGCTCCTCCTCGGGAATGGCCACGTAGCCGCACTTCTCGCAGTGAACGATGGGGATCGGCTCGCCCCAGTACCGCTGCCGGGCAAACACCCAGTCCCGAAGCTTATAGTTGACCTTGGGCACGCCCTTGCCGGTCTCCTGGAGCCACTCCTTGATCTTCTCCTTGGCCTCCTCCACGGAAAGCCCGTCCAAAAAGCCGGAGTTGACCATCACGCCGGTCTCACAGTCGGTAAAGGCCTCCTTCTCAATGTCGCCGCCCCGGACCACCTCAACCATGGGCAGGCCGAAAGCCTTGGCAAAGGCGTAGTCCCGCGTATCGTGGGCCGGAACCGCCATAATCGCGCCGGTTCCGTAGCTGACCAGCACATAATCGGAGATGAAAATGGGAATCTGCCGCCCGTTGACGGGGTTGATAGCCATAACCCCCTCCAGCCGCACGCCGGTCTTGTCCTTGTTGACCTCGGTGCGCTCAAAGTCAGATTTTTTGGCTGCCTCCGCCTGATAGGCACGGATCTGATCCATATTTTCCAGCCGGTCCGCCCACTTTTCAATGCAGGGGTGCTCCGGGGAAATGACCATGTAGGTGGCCCCAAAGAGGGTGTCGGGCCGGGTGGTGTAGACCTTGAGAATATCGCCGGCGTCGGTCTCAAAGTTGACCTCCGCGCCGGTGGACCGGCCGATCCAGTTGACCTGGGTCGCCTTGATCCGATCGAAGTAGTTGACGTCGGCCAGGTCGTCGATGAGCCGCTGGGCGTATTCGGTGATTTTGAGCATCCACTGGGATTTGACCTTGTGAACGACCTCGCCGCCGCAGCGCTCGCAGACGCCGCCCACGACCTCCTCATTGGCCAGCACGCACTTGCAGGAGGTGCACCAGTTGACATTCATCTCGCTCTTATAGGCCAGCCCGGCCTTGAAGAGCTTCAAAAAGATCCACTGCGTCCACTTGTAGTAGTCGGGGTCGGTGGTGTTGATCTCCCGGTCCCAGTCGAAGGAGAGGCCCAGGGACTTGAGCTGTTCCTTGAAGTGGGCGATGTTTTTCGCCGTCACCGCTGCGGGATGCACGTGGTTTTTGATGGCGAAGTTCTCTGTGGGGAGGCCGAAGGCGTCCCAGCCCATGGGGAACAGCACGTTGTAGCCCTCCATGCGGCGCTTGCGGGCGACGATGTCAAGGGCGGTGTAGGGCCGGGGATGGCCCACGTGGAGCCCCTGCCCGGAGGGATACGGGAACTCGATCAGCGCGTAATACTTGGGCTTGGTGTAATCGTCGGAAGCGTGGAAGGTCTTGTGGTCATCCCAGTACTTCTGCCATTTTTTCTCGATTGCCTGAAAATCATAGCTTTTCATTGGTTTCATCCTTTCCTGCTGCGGGAAAACAAAAAGCCTCCGTTCCTTGTCAGAGCAAGAAACGGAGGCTGAATTCCGCGGTACCATTCTCGTTGGCGCAGAGCCCTGGGGCGAATGTTACTCGGTGATAACGGTGGAGAACCCGTCCGGTCCTATTAGCGGCAACGCCGCGTTCAGCCGGATGCTCAAGGGCCAGCCGTCTTGTCCCGGATACCGCCTCACACCGTCCGGCGGCTCTCTGTAAAGCCAAAAACAAGTCTTTTCCCTGTCGCAGCATTTTCAAATATTTCTTTTATTATAGCAAAGCCCTATCAAAATGTCAAGGCCTGATTCCCCATCAAAGTTGTACGGCTCCAATCGAATAAAAGCTGATGAAAGCTCTAAAAAGCAGAGCCGTTCTCCTTGGAACAGCTCCGCTTCTTAAAGAACAAAAACTCACTCCTCCAGGAGCCCGGCCAGATCGACTTTCTCACCGTCCGCCCAGAGCCGCTCCAGATCATAAAAATCCCGGGTATCCTCGTGGAAAATGTGGACGATCACGTCGGTATAATCCAGGATGATCCAGTTCTCACTGTGATACCCTTCCACCCGGTGGGGCTTCACGCCTTTGAGCCCCATCTGGTAATCCACCTCGTCGGCCAGCATTTTAACCTGAGTGGAGCTGGAGCCGGTGGCAATGACAAAATATTCGCCCAGAATTGTCAGGTCCCCAATGCGGATAGCGCGGATATCCCGGGCCTTTTTTCCATCCAGCACCTTTACGATGCTTTCCATTAACTCTTTTGCTTCCATGCAGTTCCTCCGTTAATTTCCGGACGCACCGGAGCTCGTCCCGCCGCCGATCAGATCGCCGACGGTGGTATCATTATCATCATAGTAATCGGTCGTATTCGCGATTTCCAAAATATTCAGCTCCTCGGCGGGAACCGGATCGCTGAAGGGCCGGAAATACTCGTTGAGCAGATCCGCCAGCACCTGCTTGTGGACTCCCCAGACCGAGAGGTTGTTGGCATACGCCCCCTCGCCGGGAACCATGTGGAAGGCCATATTGGAGGTGTCCAGCTTCAGCACCTGAGGCGCCAGGGTCAATACGTCGTTGACAGTCAGGTCCGTGGTGACCTCGTTCATCAGCGTCGGCGCCAGGGCCGAGATCTGCCCCATGGAAAGATTTTTAAATTTTTTCACCAGCGCCGAAAGGAACTCCCGCTGGGCGTTGATGCGCCCGATGTCGCCGCCGCGGCTATGGCGCTCCCGGACGAACTTCTCCGCCTGGGTGCCGTTGAGGGTCTGCACTCCCGGGCGAATGGTCACGCCTTCCAGGGTGAAGGACTCCTGTACGTTGATCTCCACGCCGCCGATGGCATCGATGGCGTTGACGAATCCGTCCATAGTGATGGTCACATAGTGGTCGATGGGAAGCCGGAACCGGTCGTAGATCACCCGAGCCAGATTTTCTACCCCGCCTGCATTGGCATTGCCATAAACGGCGTTGATCTTTCCGGTAGGATACTCGCTCCCGATGTAGGTGTCCCGGGGGATCTGAAGAATGTTCAGATTCTGCTCCTCCAGATTGTAGCTGACCACCATGATCACGTCGGTGAGCTTTGCCCGGCCGGTCCCCTCGGCGTAATCGATACCCGTCACCAGGAAGTTGACCACCTTTTTCTGGTTTTCCTCCTCGGTCTTGTAGTCGTCGCTGATGCTGGCCGCGTTGCCCTCCTCATCGACCTCGGGAAGCGGCGCCCAGTTTAAAAGCGATACATACCCGATGATCCCCAAGGAGACGCCGATCAGCACGATCGACAGGGCCAGCAGAATTTTATCCCCCGTACGGAGGCGTGTTTTCGGTGTTTTTTTTGTTGGCATTTGATCTACCTGAAACCTTTCCGTCCGCCGTCACAGCACGGGCTCCGGCGTCCGCGCGGCGGCAAGCTGGTTGTAGCATTCCAACGAATCGGGATGCAGAATTTTTCCCTGCCGGAGCATGTCCCCCAGTATGAACTGGAGGGAGTAGAGCATCGCGCCGTCGGGATCCTCCTCAGACAACCGGCGCACATGGCCGGCATCGGGGAAATCCCGGTCCGCCGAGGTGAGATCCGCCAGATAAACCGCTTTCTCCAAAGGCGACATATCCTTCCGCCCGGTGGTGTGGTAGCGAATGGCGTTTAAAACGTCAGGATCCCGGATCCCCAGCTTGTCCCGGACGAAGAGCATCCCCGCCGGGGCGTGCCACAGCTGCGGCAGCAGCGCGTCTGCATACGAGAAAAGTATATCAGAATTTTGGAGCTTTTGCAACAAAATTTTCGGTTCGGTGTTTTTTTCCACATCGTGAAGAAGTCCCGCCAACTCCGCTTTCGCCGGATCCGCGCCGACAATGCGGGCCAAAAATACTGCCCGCTCCATGACGTTCACGGAGTGACGGAAGCGCTTTGGACTGAGCTTTTGCTGAATCAGAGCCTGATACTCCGGATAACGCGTTGTCATGAAATCCCCCCTGCCGCTCCGGCTGGAGCGGCTCAAGAAAATACTGCACATTCCCGGTCCGCCGGGACAGCCTCTCTTACACGCCGTTTTCCATGGCAGAATCTCCGCAGTCTGTCAATGGATTGCGCGCTGCGGTACCATAGATGCACAAAGCGGACGGGTTCCTCCGAAAGCCTCGTCCGGCTATTCCTGCGGAGCCGGCAGCGGTTTTCGATACAGCCCCCGCCTTTCGATATAACGGAGTACCTCCTCCGGCGCCATGCCGGATGCGTCCCTTCCCCGCCGCAGCGTTTCCCGCACCAGCGTTGAGGACAGCGGCAGAGGTTCGGCGCGGATAACCCGTGCGCCAGGAAGCCCGGCGGCTTTTTTCTCCAAGGCTTCCTCCTCACCGCAGTTCCGGGCAAAGGCCGCCAAACCCGCCAGCTGGAGAATCTCCCGCCACCGGTACCACTGGTCAAAGGACAGCAGCATGTCCGCCCCCATCAGCAGGGTGAACCGATCCCCGGGAAACAGCGCGTGAAGCTTCTCCAGGGTCAGGACGGTATAGCTCTTCCCCTTGGCCCTCAGCTCGATGTCACTGACGAAAGCCTTCGGCATTTCCGCCACCGCCAGCCGGGCCATCTCCAGCCGGTCCTTTCCCGGCGCAAGATCCTCCGCCCGCTTATGGGGCGGAATATTTGCCGGAATCAGCAGGATCCGGTCAAAGCAAAGAGCCGCGTCCGCCTCCTGAAGCAGGTGCAGATGGCCGTTGTGGATGGGGTTGAAGGTTCCGCCGAAAATTCCGGTGTGCGCCATAACGCCTTCCCCTCCGCCGCTCAGACGTCCAGCTCGATGACCGGTTTTTCCGGATTGGGCCGGTAAAGGGTGATGCGGGTTCCCAGGATCTGGATGACCTCGCAGCCGGTTATTGCCGCGATTTCGGCGGCGGCCTCCTTGGCGGAGTACAGGCTGTTTTCCAGAACCCGGATCTTAATCAGTTCCCGGGCAGTCAGCGCGTCGTCCACCTGCTTGACGGTGTTCTCGTTGATTCCGCCCTTTCCGATCTGAAGAATGGTATCGATGGAGTTGGCCATTGCGCGAAGCCTGGCCCGCTGTTTGCTGGTTATCATAATGTTCTCCCTTTATTCAATGATTTTCACGGAATCACAGCAATTCCGCAAGCTTTTTCAACGGACTCCCGCGGGATTCTCTCGCCGGAGAAAGGCCTCCAGGCGGCGGTTCGCCTTCCCCCGGTGGCTGATCGCGTCCTTTTCCTCCGGCGTCATTTCCGCAAAGGTTTTCTCCCCTGCCAGGAAGATCGGGTCATAGCCGAATCCGTCCTCTCCTCGGGGCGCGGCGGCGATGATCCCCTCACAGATCTCCTCAAAAATATGGTGCTCGCCCCTGGGGTCAATATACGCGATGGCACAGACAAACCGGCCCCTTCGGTTCTCCGCACCCTCCAGCTCGGCCAGCAGCTTCTCCACCCGCTGCACGTCAGTAGCGCCCTCTCCGGCATAACGGGCGGAGTAGATGCCTGGCCTGCCATTCAGCGCGTCCACGCAAAGTCCGGAGTCGTCGGCAATAACCGGGACTCCGGCAGCCTCCCAG
>CAKXAF010000030.1:0-1679 GCA_934869045.1 uncultured Nitrososphaerota archaeon
CCTATTTACTGATGACTTCCTCGCCTTCGGAAAGGCCGCTGACCACTTCGATGTAGGTGACATTCTTGATTCCGGTCTCAATCATCCGTTCCTTTTTGATCCCGTTTTCCAGAACCTGAACGTAGGATTCCCCGGAGTACATGGACACTACGTTGCGTGGAATGACGATAACATCCTCCTTTTTCTCCCGGATCAGCTCAACACTGGCGGATTTCCCCAGTAATGGCTCCTCCGGGAGGGGGTCCGTGACCTCGATGCGGACAAAGGATTTTCCATCCGCCTGCATTTCATACGGCGCGCTTGCCGGAGTCATGACAACCTTTCCCGCATACTCCTTTTTGTCGTAGGTCACAACGACCTCCTGATCCAGCTGAAAGTCGGAAATCTTGTCGCCGGTACACTCGATTTGCAGGGAATC
Source organism: uncultured Nitrososphaerota archaeon (assembly GCA_934869045.1). Lineage (GTDB taxonomy): Bacteria > Bacillota > Clostridia > Oscillospirales > Ruminococcaceae > Merdivicinus. The sequence continues at coordinate 419 of CAKXAF010000030.1, forward strand.
CGGATCCACAATCCGAATAAAGGTGCTTCGGGCGGCGATGTATTCGCCGACACTCTGCTTGGAGAGATAGGAAACGACCCCGTCTGCCGGCGCGTAAATACTCTGCTTGCTCAGTTCGTTGCGGGTTTCGTCCAACTGCAGCTTTTGCAGCTCATAGTCGATCTCTGCCAGGCGGATGGAATCTTTGGTGGCGTTTTCCGCTGCTTTGGCGGCGTTCAGTGCAATCTGTGCCCGTTCCACGATCAGCTCCTGCTTTTTCAATTCTTTTTCCAAAGCGTCAGTATCCAGCCGGGCCAGGAACTGACCTGCGGCTACCTCGTCCCCCGCTTTTACTGCGATCTCACTCAAATAGCCCGCTCTCTTTTCAAAAGAAAGGTCATAGGAACGGGTGGAGACAAACGTGCCGGAAACGGTAACGCTGTCGGCAATGGCGCCCCGTTCCACTGTGGTCGTGGTGTATGTAACAGCGGCGGGCGCGGCAAGGGGCGGCGCCAGGGCCTCTTCTTCTTCCGGGAACAGGCCGCATCCCCACAGAGAACCGGCAAACAGCAGCGCCGCAGCAAAAGCGGCGGATCGAACCCCTCGCATAACAAAACCTTCCTTTCTCAAGACCGAATACAGCCGGGGCGTGCCCGGCTAAGACGCTTTTAGTATCGCATATTTTCCGGAAAAGCGCAAGAAAAAATAAGTAAAACAGGCAAAATTGCCAAGAAACACTCCGCGTTTTTAGGAGAGCTTTGCTCCTTCTGGAAACATCGCCGCTGTTTTCCGATATTCTCCCGGCGTGATGCCGCAGTGTTCCCGAAAGGCCCGGTAAAAGGTCCTTGCGCTCTCAAACCCGGATTCGGCTGCGACGGCATCCATGGGCAGGTCTGTCCCAGCCAGAAGGCCGCGGGCATAACCGATCCGCAGGATATTCAGATAGGCCGGAAAGCTGGTTCCGATCTTTTCACAGAAGGTACGGCTCAGATGGTATTTGCTCGCTCCGATCCGGCGTGCAGTATCCTCCAGCGTGACCCTTTCCCGGAAGTGAGCCGTGAGGTCGCTTAAGGCCCGTTCTACCAGCCCGGCCCGGCCGTCGCTTTTCAGCTCCTGGAGAGCCAGAAGGGGAAAGAGGCGGCCCGTTACCACCTGCAGATATCCCTTTCGCAGCCGGGGATCCATACCAGAGCCATCCCGCGCCAAAATCCCGATTGCCCGGACGGCATCCTCCGGCACGCCCTCTGGGAGAAAGGGCGTTTCCGGGCGGTGGGTATAAAAC
>CAKXAF010000030.1:1689-13937 GCA_934869045.1 uncultured Nitrososphaerota archaeon
GTATAAAACAGCCGGGCATAGTCGCCAGTGAGGTTGGGATCAAAAATGAAGAGATGAGTCCGGCTGTTTGCGGGGGTCCGGTAGCTGTGAACGACATTGGGAAATACCAGAAAGATACCTCCCGTTTGGAGCAGTCCTTCCTCTTCTCCGGACTGCACCAGGATTTCTCCATCCAGCACAAAAAGCAGCTCCACCTGTTTGTGCAGATGAGCGGGGAAATCCATATTCTCCCGTTCCTCGTAAAGAAACGGGTCCTCCTTCTGTTCGTAAAAGGACAGCATCCGCTTCCCCCCAACCTTTATTTGGTATTATTGTACCATAAAATCCGCTGCCGGACAATCGGAGAGGCAAAATTTCCGGCAGAACCGGCCCTGCGCCATGCCGCACGTTTTGCCGGACCCACGGTGACAGGTTCTGCGCTGATTGGAAAAGGAGGAGGGGACGGTACCCTCTCCTCTCTGTCATTTTTGAAAAAAATACGGAATCGTTTTTGCGTGCTTATAAGATTGCCAATATGCCCAGCGGCGCAGCCAGATGGCCGCGCCGCTGCTATAGAAATTTTTTGAAGATCAGCTGCGGGATATCCGGAAGGTCTTGATCTCATAAGGATGGATCTCAAAGGAAAAGCTGCCGTTGTCTGCGGGGAGCTCGCCGGTGGGATTTTCCAGCAGATCGCATTCCTCCACTCGGGCAAAAGGCGCCGCCAGGGAGATCGTGACGGGTACGCGGCTGTTTTTGTATTCGTAAAGCCGCAGCACGGTAGCCTTTCCGTCCTCGGACTGCTTGACGGTTTCGAGAATGACGCTGTCCTTCCCGGCCACGGTCAGGAAGCTCTGGGGCAGCCCGAAGCCTTTCCGGGTCACCACCGCGGTTTGGACAGGGACGTTGAGCCGGTAGGCCTCTTCCGCCACTGCCGCTTCCTGCCAGCGTCCGATATGGGGCAGCAAGGCATAGGTGAAGGCGTGCTCCTCCTGGTCGGCCACAGGATTGGGATGAATACCGGACTTGATCAGGCTCAAGGTCATATGCCCCTCCCGAATGCCGTATCCATACTTGCAGTCGTTTAAAAGTGCCGTGCCGTAACCGCCCTCGGAAAGATCTGCCCATTTATGGGCGCAGACCTCGAATTTGGCCGCATCCCAGGAAGTGTTGGCATGTGTCGGGCGGGTGATATTGCCGAACTGAATGTCATAGGCCGCTTCATTGGCGTTGATATCTACGTCAAATTCCGCTTTAAGCAGGACCTGATGCTGCTTCCAGTCCGCCCAGGTCTCAAAATCGATGCGCCGGTCCCCAGCGTAGAACCGAATGTTCTGCACGATAGTGGACCGGAGAAATTTTCGCCGAATGCGCAGGGTAGCCCGGACCGGCCCTTTTTCCACCCATTCCATGGATTCCACCTGATCTACGAGCCAGGATTTTTCGGTGTAATAAATATCGATGTCCCAGTTGTCATAGTTCATGGGCTTATCTTCGTAGGCGCGGAGGACATTGCCGAGCTTGCCGGCCTTCAGGAGCTGCCGGCCGGCCTCCTTGTCGAAGATGGAGGTGAAGAAGCCCGCGTCGTTGAAGGCGATGGAGTAAAAGGGCGTTTCGATGCCGCGTTCACTGACGGAAAGGGAAGCGTCCGCCGCAGCCGCCGGAGCGGGACGCAGCGCCTTCCAGCCCTTGGCGGGGATTCCCGTTACCGCGCAGATCGCGCCGTCCGGGGTCTTCTGCACCGGATAAACGGATTCCCCGTCAGTGAGCGCTTCCGCCTCAAAGGGAACATTCACCACTTCGCACCGGGGGAAGGAAAGCGAGTTGAAAACGACCAGGCTCCCCGCTTCCGCACCGGTGGAATCCGCCAGCAGCTGTACATCCGCCCGGATGATCGCCTCTGCCCGGGCCATCAGATCCTCATACTCCGTCTTGGTCACCTCATAGACGTCATGGATGGAGGAACCGGGGAGAATGTCGTGAAACTGGTTGAGCAGGATCGTCTCCCAGCTTTTGTGGATTTCTTCGGCGGGGTAGGCCTTGCCCAGCTCGGCGGCCCAGGTGGAGAAGAACTCCGCGTCCTGCCAGAGCAGCTCGGATTTGCGGTTGCCCTTTTTGTTCCGCGCCATGGAAGTGTAGGTGCCGCGGTGGTACTCCAGATACAGCTCGCCGGACCAGCGGGGCAGCCGCGGATCTTCTCCGCAGCGGCTGTAGAGTCCGTCAAAGTACGTCCTGGCGGTCTCCCAGCGGACTTTAGGCGCACCGGAGATCCCGGACTCCAGCCGCCGGGCGTTTTCCACCATGGGGCGGGTGGTTCCGCCGCCGCCGTCGCCGTAGCCGCAGGCCAGCAGCACGTCGTTGGAGAGGGCCTTCTGCTGGTAGCGTTCCCAGGCCCGGATAACGCTGACCCCGTCCAGCACGCCGACATAGGTGGTGTAAAAGCTGTCCTTGGGCTGGTCGGCGTTCTGGGTAGTGATCAGGTGGGTAAAGATTTCGGAGCCATCGATGCCCTTCCACCAGAAGGTGTCCATCGGCAGCTTGTTAAATTGGTTCCAGGCGATCTTCGTGGTCATGAAATAGCGGATGCCGCATTTTTTCATGATCTGGGGCAAAGCGGCGGAATAACCAAATACGTCCGGCAGCCAGAGGATGGCGTTGTCTCTGTGGAACTCTTCCTGGAAGAACTTTTTGCCGTGGAGGAACTGCCGCACCATGCTCTCGCCGGAGATCAGGTTACAGTCAGCCTCCAGCCACATGCCGCCTTCCACCTCCCAGCGGCCTTCCTCCACCCGCTTTTTGATCGTTTCGAACATTTCCGGGTAGCGTTCCTTAATATAGGCGTACAGCTGGGGCTGGCTGGACATGAATTTGTAGTCGGGATATTCCTCCATCAGCTTCAGGGCTGTTGCGAAGGAACGCGCCGCCTTTTCCTTGGTTTGCTCCACCGTCCACAGCCATGCCACATCGATGTGGGTATGGCCGATACAGGTGGCGATCACCTCATCGCTTCCGGCCAGATCCGTGTAGACCGCTTTGGCAATGTAATCGTTGGCCAACTGGACGGAGGCGTAAAATTCCGGACTGTAGGGCTCCCGCAGGTCAATGCGGTTGACGGTTTCGTTGAGGGCCTGTTCCAGCTTGACGCGGTGCAGGTCGCCTTCCGGCAGCCATCCGGCCACATCGTTGGGGACCGTGAGATTATAGTAGAGGGCTTCCACTTCCGGGTCCCGTTCCATCAGGCTAACCCGCAGCTCCCGGGCGAAGGCGTCCCGGACGGAGGTTCCCGGCTGCCGGCCGGTGTAGGCCTGGAGGTCGATGCGGAGAACGGCGCCCGCCTCTGCGGACCGGGTGAGCAGAACCTCCCGGTGGTTGACATCTACGCCCTGGAGCGGGGTAGCGCTGCCGTTCAGAAAGAAAAGGAACTGAGGATTGGTGGCGTCCCAGCCCTCCTGCTGAGTGGAGACGGAGATCCAGAGGGGCTTTCCGGCGAAGGAATCCGGCACTGTAATCTGGGCGGTAAACCAGTAGTGGGCGTCGATTCCGTCCCAGGTGCCGGAGGCGCAGTCGAAGGGGCGGTAAGGTGCAGGCGCGGCATCCGCTTCGGCGGGGGTCAGGTAGAAGCCCTCTTTGCAGCGCAGCTCTTTCAGTTCCAGATCCTGTACAACCACCAGCTTTGCTAGCTCCTGGGTTAAGGTCTGAACTCGTTCTTTGGAAAAATACATGGCTTTCATTCATCCTCTCACGGTTGATCTATGGGAAACAGTTTCATTATAAATGGTTTTGCGGCGTAAAACAAGAGCGGAACGGAAAAAATCCGCTCCGCTGAGTTCCTTGAAAAAGATTGAAAAAGTCCACCGCTTTCTTGCGGTTTCTTACCGGTCGAGAAAGGCGTCTACCTGACGCTGCAGCTCCTCTTCAATTTTGGACAGACCGGCCTTCTCCAGTGCGGCATAATATTCAGGGATCTTTACCGCCGGATCGGAGGCCCCGGTATACAGCTCGTAATTGAAGCGGTCCGCTACAGCGGCACAGGCGGCCAATTCATTCTCCACCCGGGAGCGGTCGAAGGTAAATCCCAGCAGTACCGATTCCTTAGCTGACTCGTTCCAGTCCCGGACCTTGTCCCACTGGCTGGGCAGATTGGGAGCCACCGGCTTCAGGGTAAAAAAGGTGGCCTGAGAGTAGAGGGCGGGGGCATAATCGTCGTGTCTGGCGGGGTCATAGGTGATGGTGCCGTCGCCATTGTCGGTGTAATGGACGCCTTCAATACCGTTGCCCAGGAGGTTCCGCATAGTTTCGTCGGTATTACAGAGCTCCAGGTATTTCAAGGCCTCTTTCTGATATTTAGAGGCGGAGGAGATGGAGTTCACCGAACCCATAATGGAGCCGGTGGAATAGACGGGGCCGGCCCAAGGCTGTACTGCCACCGGCTTGCCGCGCTGCGTCGCCCAAGTGACCTCGGAACCAGGGTAGCCTTGGGCAGAGCTGACGGGCACCCATTTGGGCATTTCTGTGATGGTGGGGGCGTCGGGATTGATAATGCCGTCCTGATACCACTGGTGCATATAGGTCAGGGTTTCCTGGATGTCGGGCTGTTCCAGAACCCGGACTACCCGGGCGTTGGGATCGTCAATGCGCACGCCCAGCTGGCAGATGTTGACGTCGTAGTTCATGAACATCCCATTGATTCCGTCACGGATATTATAAAAGGCATATTGGGTTCCGGTAATTTCTCCGCGGTTGATCGCATCCTGGATGGTCCGCAGAGGGGCGTCCAGGTCGGCGCAGGTCCGGATGGCTTCATAGTCGATTTGGTAACGGTCTACAATTTCCTGGTCCCAGACCCAATACTGGGTTTGGGAGGAATCCTTATAGGTAGGAACGGCGTAAATTTTTCCATTCACGGTGACGCCGGACCAGACGCTTTCCGGGATGAAGTCCCGAAGGGAAGGGGTTTCCTCCAGCATTCCCGTCAGATCGGCGAACGCGCCCAGGGAAATGGCGGGGGCGTAATAATCACCGTTATTGAAAAGGATGTCAAAGGGCTCGCCGGAATTCAGAATCGCCTTGACCCGGTCGCCGAAAATCCCCCAGTCCAAGTAGGTGAAGGAGCATTGCACCCCGATTTTTTCGGAGGAATAGCGGTTCAGCTCTTTGGTGACGGCGTCCAGGTCATTGGGCTGGCCGCCAATCTGGATCCATTTCAGGGTGGCGTTTTCGGAACTGCTTTGGTTTGGTTCCTTGCTGTCGCAGGACGAGAGGGCGGAGACAGCGAGAACTGCCGCCAACAGGGCGGCGATTGGACGGATAGCGTTCATAATTGGTACCTCCTGAGAAAATTTGATTTTGGGCGGTTTTAGGATGCATGACTGCGCTTTGTAGCGCAGGGATCCCGCTCGCCACGGCGAGCGCTCAAGGGCGCTGCCCTTGAGAATTCGGTCACAAGCCTTTTGAAAAGGCTTGTCCGAAAACTTGATTTGCCGGGCCGGCTTTGCGGGAGAAGGGTTATCAGAGGCGCGCCGGTTAGCCTTTGACGGCGCCGATGGTTAGGCCGGTGACAAAGTAACGTTGAAAGAAGGGGTAGGCGCAGGCGATGGGGGCGATGATGATCACGGCCATGGCCATCCGCATGGACTCCCGGGGCATTTTTGCGGCATATTCTGCGGCGGAGGAGCCTACCTGAGAGGCGTTGGAAGCCAGATACTCAATGTTCTTCTCCACATTCATCAGCACTGCCTGGAGAGAAAAGAGGTTTTTGTCGCTGATATACATCAGAGAGAGCCACCAGTCGTTCCAATAGCCAAAGGTGAGGAAAAGGCCAACTGTGGCCAGCACGGGGAGGGAGATCGGGACCACAATCTGAAAGAAAATCCGCAGTTGGCCCGCGCCGTCAATACGGGCGGACTCGATGATGGAATCCGGGACGGTGGTGCGGAAAAAAGTGCGGCAGATGGTAACGTTAAAAGAGGAAACGGCCAGGGGCAGAATCAGCACCCAGACGCTGTTGTGGATACGGAGAACTGTGGTATAGACGTTATAGGTAGCGACCAGGCCGCCGCTGAAAATCATGGGGATGAAGACCATCCAAGTCAGCAGGCCCCGCAGGCGGTAGCTTGGCCGGGAGAGAACATAGCCCATAGATGCCGTGAGATACAACCCCAGCAGCGTCCCGACGGCTGTGACCAGAATGGAAATCCCGAAGGCGGATCCGATCATCTTCCGGCTGTCCCAGAGAAAACGATAGGCCTCCAGGGACCATTTATCTGGGAAAAAAGAATACCCCAGACGGGTGATGCTGTCTGCGCTGGAGAAGGAGATCACCGTCACAAAGACCACGGGAAGGATACAGAGCAGCGCCAGCAGGGCAAAAAGAAGGGAAAAGAGAATGTTAGTTGTCGGAGAAACCCGGTTGAAAGCCTCTAAACCGCCAGAGGGGCGGGATTTTTGTCGGTTCATGAGATACCTCCTAAATGATCGCGCTTTCTGCGTCTACCTTGCGGACGGCCCAATTGCTTAACAGGATCAGGGCACAGCCCAGGACGGACTGCAGGAACGCCGCAGCGGAAGCCATGTTGGGGCTCGGCTGGTTTTTCAACATTTTGTAAATAAAAACGTCAATGGTCTCGGTGACCGGATACAGGGAATTGGACGCCCGGGGCACCTGATAGAAAAGGCCGAAATCCGAGCGGACGATACCCCCGATGTTCAGGATGAACATCATGATGATTGTAGTTTTCAGGATGGGGAGAGTGATATAGCGGGCCTGCTGCCACTTTCCCGCCCCGTCGATGACTGCGGCTTCGTAAAGGCTTCCATCAATGCCGGCAATGGTTGCCAGGTAGACCACCATCCCGTATCCCATGCTTTTCCAGACGTTGAGAAAAATAAGGATAGCCGGCCAGCGCCCGGGTTCCATATACCAGTTGACGGCGGGCTTTCCAAAAGCGGCCAGAACCGCGTTGGCAAGACCCTTGTCCGGGCTGAGAAAGGCAAAAACAAAGTAGGTGACCACCACCCACGACATAAAATAGGGAAAAAACATGCAGGTTTGACAGATTTTGGCGTAGCAGCTGCTGTAAAGCTGGCTCATGAGGACGGCTAGGGTTACGGGCACGAGGATGCCCAGAATCTGAAAGGCGATGTTGTAAAGAAGAGTCAGCTTGATGACCAGCTGCATACTGCCGCCGGTAAACAGGAATTTGAAATTATCAAAGCCTACGGTCTCACTTTTGAGGAGATTGTAGAAAAAGCTGCGGCCCGGTTCGGTGATGCGGTAATTTTTAAAGGCGATCAGGATGCCGAACATGGGCAGGAAGCAGAAGCAGATGTACCAAACTGCCGTAGGTAGGGCCAGAAGGGTCAGCTCCGTGTCTTCCCGGCTCCAGCGGATGCGTGTTTTTTTCATGCCATCACTCCGTTTCAGAAAAATCCGATCTTTCTATAGGTTGCTCTTTTCCAGGCAGGTCATGCACGGCTGGAAAAGTTTTTAGAGAAAAGCCTGCTGCCTTTTGGTGTTTATCGCCAAATATCTGCACGGTTTTTTTCTCTTTTTTCTATTGCACGGGCGGCGGAAATTGTGTATAATGAAAACGATTACAGGCAGGCGCCTGCAAGGGCGTCTTTGGGTAAACTTTGAAGGAAAGAGGTCATCATTATGGAATACGGACTGCAAATGTACAGCCTCCGGGATATTACGGGAGAGGATCTGAAAGGCGCCCTGGAAAAGGTTGCGAAGATCGGCTATAAGGGCGTGGAATTCGCTGGATTTTTCGGCCATTCTGCAGAGGACGTCAAGGACTGGCTCGATGCGGACGGTCTGACCGTCACCGGCACCCACACCGGATGGAAGGAAATCGCCGAAGATTATGAAGGGACCCTTGCCTACCACAAAACCATTGGCAACAAGAATATCATCGTTCCTGGTGCGGATTTGAGCACCGCCGAGGCGATTACAACCTTCGTGAATTTTGCCAACGAGTTCCAGCCCAAGCTGGAAAAGGAAGGGATCTCCCTGCAGTACCACAATCATCATCGGGAGTACCTCCCCAACAAGGATGGCCAGATTCCTCAGGATGAGCTGGCCAAGCGCACCAATCTGAAATTTGAGATCGATACCTACTGGACCTTTGTGGCCAAGCGCGACCCCCTGGAGGTCATCACCCGGCTGAAAGACCGCATCGCCTTCATCCACCTGAAGGATGGCAACGGCGGCTTCCGCGGTTACTCCCTGGGTATGGGCGCAGCCCCGGTCAAGGCGGTCTGGGAAAAGGCTCAGGAGTTGGGCTTTTACATGGTAGTGGAGAGCGAAGGCTGTGAGCCCGACGGCGTCAGCGAGGTCACCCGCTGCTTTGAGTATCTGAAATCTTTGGAGAAATAAGAGGAGCGTCTGGTCGGGAAAGTTTTCCTGCGCCGGAAAGGATGAGTGTTATGAAGAAGAATGTTGTGGTTATCGGCTACGGCGGTATGGGTGGCTGGCACTGCCGTCATCTGCTGGAGAGCGATGTGGCCAATCTGGCCGGTATTTATGATATCAAGGAAGAACGGCAGGAGGCCGCCCGTCAGGCTGGTATCAAAGCCTATGAATCCTTTGAGGCGGTCCTTGCTGATCCGGCGGTGGATATTCTGACCTTGGCGGTGCCCAACGACTGCCACCGGGATTACGCTGTCCGCGCCATGCGGGCTGGTAAGAACGTCATCAGCGAAAAGCCCGTAACCCTCTGCAGCGCCGATCTTCAGGTGATGATCGACGCCTCCGAGGAGACGGGAAAGCTGTTTACCGTCCATCAGAACCGGCGGTGGGACGCGGACTTCCTTTCGATGAAGCAGGTCTATGAAAGCGGTGCGCTGGGGCCGGTATTCAACATCGAATCCCGCGTGCACGGCTCCCGGGGCATCCCCGGCGACTGGCGCCAGCTTCCGGAGCACGGCGGCGGCATGATGCTGGACTGGGGCGTTCATCTCCTGGACCAGGCGCTGCAGATGATTCCGGAGAAGATCGACACCATTTATGCTCATATGGACCATATCACCAATGAGCTGGTAGACGACGGCTTCAAGATGGATGTGAAGTTTGAAAGCGGCCTGATTTACCGGGTCGAGGTTGGCACCAGTAACTTTGTCAATCTTCCCCGCTGGTACATGCAGGGGCGCGATGGCACCGCCATCATGCCTGACTGGAATTTGGCCAATGGTAAAATTGTGTGCTGCGAGAACTGGGACGAGAAAGATGTCGTACCGGTGGTGACGGCGGCGGGACTGACCAAGACCATGGCGCCCCGGGACGAAAAGACCATTGCGGAGCATCTGGTGCCTCAGCTGAACCCTGATGTCCATGACTTCTATCGTAACGTCTGCCGGGCGGTGGATGGGCTGGAGGCGCAGCTCATCACCCATCCCCAGATGATGCGGGTGATGAAGGTGATGGAGGCGGCGTTCGAATCTGACCGGCAGGGTCAGGTCGTCTCCTTTGATTACGACAAGTAATTTGAATGGAGAATAAACAATCTGGAAAAAACGCGGGTATCGAAAGATGCCCGCGTTTTTTGTGTCCGGATGCAACGTGGTCACAATTTGTTTACAGAGACTTTCAGGTTCAATTCAGCAAAGAGGCGTAAAATGAAGGTCAAGCAAAGGTAAAATTACTTTATGGTAGAGAGGAGGTGGCTGCGGTGGATTACCGGCACGAGTGGAAGCATGAGATTTCCTTCGGTGACCTGCTCACGATCCGGCAACGGCTGCAGGCGGTGGCAAAACCGGACGCCAACGCCGTCAACGGGAAATATGAGGTGCGGAGCTTATATTTTGACACGCCCTCTGATAAAGCCCTGCGGGAAAAGCTGGACGGGGTCAGTCGCCGGGAAAAGTTCCGCATCCGGTACTATAACGGGGACCTTTCCATCATCCGCCTAGAAAAGAAAAGCAAGCAGGGCGGCCTTGGGTGTAAACAGAGCGAGAATCTGACGGCTGAGGAGGCCAGAGCCGTCTCAGAAGGTAGGTTCGGCTGGAAGGCCGGAGGAGGAAGGCCGCTTTTAGAGGAGCTTCTTTGGAAAATGAAAACCCAGGGAATCCGCCCGAAAACCATTGTGGATTACACCCGGGAACCCTTTGTATGTGCCGGGCAATGTGCGGGTCACTCTGGATTACAACATCCGCACCGGGCTTGGATGCACGGACTTTCTCAATCCCGACTGCCCCACCATTCCGGCAGGGGAGAAACTGTGGCTTTTGGAGGTCAAGTGGGATGAATTCCTGCCGGCTGTTATCCGGGATGCGGTTCAGCTGGATGGACGGCGCGTGGGCTCCTTTTCCAAATATGCGGCCTGCCGGATTTACGGCTAATATGATTCAAAGGAGAATGTAAGATGACGTTCAGCGATATTTTCAAATCCAGCTTTTTGGAAAATATAACCAGTGTAAGCATTTTGGATATGGTGCTCGCCCTTGTCCTGGCCTTTGGCATCGGGCTGTTTGTTTTTGTCGTTTACAAAAAAACGTATACCGGCGTGATGTATTCCTCCAGCTTTGGGGTGACGCTGGTGGCGCTGACCATGATCACCACGGTGGTGATTTTGGCGGTCACCAGCAACGTGGTGCTGTCTCTGGGCATGGTCGGCGCGCTGTCCATCGTCCGGTTCCGCACAGCTATTAAGGAGCCGCTGGATATCGCATTCCTGTTTTGGTCCATTGCCGTGGGCATTGTCCTGGCGGCCGGAATGATTCCGCTGGCAGTTATCGGCAGCGTAGTCATCGGGGTGATCCTTTTGGTATTCGTCAACAAAAAGTCCCACTGCAGTCCGTATATCCTGGTGCTCCAGTGCGACACCCAAGAAACGGAAGCCAAGGCGGCGGCCTTTCTGGAAAGCCGTGTGCAGCGCTGCGTGGTAAAGAGCAAGTCGGTGCAGAAAGGGGCCATTGAGCTGAATCTGGAGATCCGCCTCAAGGACGCCAACACGGATTTTATCAACGCGCTTTCCGATATGAACGGCATCAGCAGCGCTATACTGGTCAGCTACAACGGGGACTACATGAACTAAGGGGGCGCTTTATGTCAACGCACAAACACATTGACCTCCTGGGGGTTACCGCCATTGTGCTGTGCCTTCTGCTGACTGCGGTGCTTTTAAACGGCGAGGCATTCGGGATTCAGGCCGCCAGAATGATGGGGTATGAGAATCGGCTGTTCGATACATCGGAGGTCCATACCGTCGATATCGTGATGGAGGATTGGGAGGAATTCCTGGAAGTCTGCGAAAACGAGGAGTATTCCGCCTGTTCGGTGGTGATTGACGGCGAGGCGTACAAGAACGTGGGGCTTCGCGCCAAAGGCAACACTTCGCTTAGCTCGGTTTCCAGCATGGGCAGCGACCGGTACAGCTTCAAAATCGAGTTTGATCACTACGACAGCACCAAAAGCTACTACGGGCTGGATAGCTGAGCCTCAACAATCTCATTCAGGGCAACACTTATATAAAGGATTACCTGACGTACCAGCTGATGGGGTCGTTTGGCGCAGGCAGCCCGCTTTGCAGCTACGTGTATATTACTGTCAACGGCGAGGACTGGGGGCTGTATCTCGCTGTGGAAGGCGTGGAGGATGCATTCCTTCAGCGGAATTACGGAACCGATTACGGCGAGCTTTATAAGCCGGACAGCATGAGCTTCGGCGGTGGGCGCGGCAATGGCCAGGGTTTTGATATGGACGGCCTTTTGAATGGCTCCGGGGAAGAAAGCGGCGGAGACGGGGAAAAATTCGCCTTTCCGCAGGCGCTGGAGGGAGGGATGCCCAAAAATCTTGCCCCATCCGCGCAATTTGAGGACGGCCAGATCCCAGAAGAGCTGGAACTCCCGGACGGCCTGGAAATGCCCGGCGGAATGGGGCTGGGGAACTCCGATGGAGCCGCTGGTTTTGGCGGCGGTATGGGTTCCTCGGATGTCAAGCTGCAGTATATTGATGACGATCCGGACAGTTACGCCAACATTTTTGATAACGCCAAGACCGAGCTTACGGACGTGGATAAGCACAGGCTGATTGCATCGCTGAAATCCCTCAGCCAGGGGGAGAATATCAAGAGCGTGGTAAATGTGGAGGAAGTCCTCCGCTATTTCGTAGTTCACAATTTTGTGGTCAACGGCGACAGCTACACGGGCTCTATAATACACAATTACTATTTGTATGAGGAGGACGGTCAGCTGTCCATGATCCCCTGGGACTACAATCTGGCCTTTGGAACCTTTCAGGGCGGGGATGCCGCTTCGGCTGTCAACGAGCC
>CAKXAF010000031.1:0-7000 GCA_934869045.1 uncultured Nitrososphaerota archaeon
GTCCCGAACAATCGGAGGGATAGAAATCCCTGCCATTCGTGCCCACAGCCGAACACCTTGCTGACGATGGCACAAGTATAACAATCCATCGTCAAAATTACAATAAGCGAAATTCGCGCAAAAGAACGGTAACTTTAGAAAATCCCTTTGCTGCGGACTTTGTGACAAAAATGGCTCCATTTATAAAATGAAAATATCCGGACGCATAAAATTCCCCTCTGCTTCGAACTAGCGGAGCAGAGGGGAAGGGGTAAGCTCAAAGAACTGACAGAAGCGCGGTTTAACCCGCCGGAATGGTCGGTTTATCCAAGCCTTTTGGAATATGGATCTGGACTTGATTCGAAGCCAGCGTCTGCTGGAGGAGCGATATCTCCATTTTATCCACTGCCATTTGGTGGCGGACCGCCAGGGCGGCGGCGGTACCCGCAGCCTGGCCGGTCATGGCGGCGACCGGAATGACCCGAATCACCTCCCAGCCGCGGCCGTCTGCGCTGACGATCCGCCCGGCTGCCAGGAGGTTGGAGAACCCTGCTTTACGGAGGCATCGGTAGGGAATTTCAAACCGCTGCCCACGCTTGGTGAAATCTCCCACCGCGCCGATGGAATCCTCAAAATGCCGGTAGACGTCGGACTCCTGAAGAGTCCAGTCGCCCTGGATGCGCCGGGTCTTGCGGAACTGGGCCATGCCGGGAAGGGTGATAATATCTCGGGATCTGCGGTCCTCATCCTTCACCTTGTCAAAAATCAGCTTGCGTCCTGCCAGAAGGAAGGCCGTCACCTCTTCGTTGGTCACGCCGCTGAAGGGCGGAACTTCCTCCGGCTGGCCGTTTCCGAAAAGGTCGGAGCCTCCGCCGAACCAAGTCCGCATTTGCAGAATATCCCCGCTCTCCGCCGCCCTGCGGCAGGTATCCAGGGACGCACGCATCGTGATCACGGAGAGGAAATTGTTCCCGTGCAGCACACAGGGAACCCCAGCCCGCGAAAGGATATCCGCGTCACCGGTGGCGTCGACTACCACGGCGGCGGGAAAAAACTCCCGTCCGCTTTTGCTCTCGGTGATGACGCCCTTGCAAAGCCCGCCCTCCATGACTGGGTAAGAGCCGGCCATATCAAAGCGCAGCTCGACTCCGGCCTCGGTGAGCCAGCGGTCCAGCGCCAGAGCAAAGAGGTTGGGAGAAAAGTGGGTGGCGTAGCGCGGGGCGCCGGGGCCGGGTTCCGGCGAGCCCTCCCGCCATTCCCCGGGGAGGCTGTCGTAGCCGTAACGGATAGCCAGCCGCAGAAGCTCCTCCGCAATGCCTCCGATCATCTGGTGGCCCTCCCCGTCACAGAGAGGCTCGTACCAGGCGATGAGCCCCAAGGTGGCCAGGCCGCCCAGTATGGCGCTTTTTTCGATGAGCAGAACCCTGCTTCCCTGCCGCGCAGCAGCTACTGCCGCCGCTGCGCCTGCCACGCCGCCCCCCACCACGATCACGTCGTGGAAAGGCTGCACCGGCACCTGCCGGGTTTCGGTTATGTATTCCATTTCAACACCTCCATAGCCGGACATTCTATCCGGAAGTCTGCCCTAATTATACTGAACCAAGTCCATCTTTGCAATGTGCGATTTTTGCGCAAAAATACACAATTGAAACATTCAGTCCTCATCCTTCCGGCAGGGAAGCCGGTCGGTATCCTGATAAACAGTCAGCCGCAGGCGAAAATCCGTGGGATAAATACCCTCCAGCTTATGAAACAGCCGGCTGAAATAGGAGGCGTTCTCGAACCCCAGATGATCAGCCACCTCCTTAACGGAGAGGCTGGTGGTGCGCAGCAGCTCCTTGGAATAGGAGATTTTCAGCCGGTTGATGTACTGGATGGGTGAAATCTGAAGCTCCTCTCGGAAAAGGCGTGCCAAATGCTGAGGCGTGACGCTGCAGTACCGGCTCAGCTCCTCCAGGGTGATCTTCCGGGTGTAATTTTGACGGATATACAACAGCGCTTTTTTGATACGGGCGGGGTACCGGCCGTCCACAGCGGTGCTTTCCCCGGAAAGCAGGCTGCTGAAACAGCACCGGGTCAACAGGACCAGGACCAGGGAAACCCGCAGGGAAATCAGCATAGAACTCTCCACGTCCCCCCGGAGGACCTCTTCCAGTGCCGCCTCCAGCTGGCCCAGGATGTCGCCCGTGTACTCCCTGGCATGATTGGAATATGCCAAAAATGCATCCGTAGAGAGGACCGACGTGCGATAGTCGCTGCGGGTCAGATCGGCAAAAATCTCCGATCGGAGGCGCCTTGCCCGTTCCAAAGGAATTTCTTCCTCTACTGCCTCCGCCGGATCATCCGCTGAAAAATGGACGTAAAAAAACTCACAAACGGCGCCATTTTGGGGTCTGCGCCGGTAAAGCTGGTTGGCAGGAATGAAAAAAAGGTCTCCCCGTCCTACCAGATAGTCCTCACCTTCGATGGTAAAGATACATTCTCCCTCTGTTACCGCCACCAGGATGTGATTCTGATCCGCCTGGCTCCAGACCGTGTTTCGCCGGATTTTGTAAAAATCCCGGACAAGGATTGGGTGCTCCATACTGAGGCGAAAAAGCATCGCGCTCCCTCCCATGTTCAAATTGTGCATCAATCCGGCTGCTTTGTTTATTTTCAATTATAAGCCTCTGCGCTATGATTGTAAACAGAAAAAGCGTCTGAAGGAGGAAAAAATTATGGAACAGCGCAAATGGCAGGTCGCAGTCATCGGCAGCGGCTCGTTCGCAAACGGGCAGTATTTTCCCTACATCGCCCAGACGGCCAACGCGGAATGTGTTGCCGCCTGCGATATCATCCCGGAGCGGGTCCGGGACGCAGCGCAGAAATACGGCATCCCCCGGTGGTTTTCCAGCGTGGAGGAGCTTTTAAACTGGGGGAAATTCGACATTGCCATCGACGCAGCCTCGATCCCGGCCCATCACGGAATCAATATGGCAGTGCTGCGGGCGGGAAAGCATCTGATCTCCCAGAAGCCTGCCGCCCCTACGGTCGAACAAATGGACCAGCAGATGGAGGCCGCCAAAAAAGCCGGCGTCAAGTTCTGCTGCGTCCCAATCCACATGATGACTCCCGATATGCTTATGGCCAAGCAGATGATCGCCGACGGGGCTATCGGCGACGTCCTTTCCGTCAAATGTGTCTCCACCCACGGCGGTCCGGAGTACTTCCAGTACCGGGATTCGGATCCTTCCTGGTTCTACCAGCCTGGAGCCGGCGCTCTTTATGACATGGGGGTCCACGCCCTTCACAAGGTCACCGGCGTCATGGGCCCGGCCAAGCGGGTGGGCTGTATGGCTGCCAACGCCCTCAAGACCCGGACCGTCCGCTCCGGAGCCCTGGACGGGACGACAATCCGCACCGACCAGATGCCGGACACCTACTACATCACGTTAGACTTCGGCGGCGACCGCATCGGCTTTGTGGATACCGGCTTCACCCAACGCGCCACCCGCTGCGTCCCCATGGAGATCTACGGAGACCGGGGGACCATCTCCTTCGAGCCTCATAACGGCGTGTGGCCAAACCCCAAGCTTTACATCGACTCCCCACAGCTGGGCGTTCGCGGATGGATGGAACCGCAGACCTGGGTAAAAAACACCCGCCCGCCGCACTTTACCCAGTGCTGCTGTCTGGCGGACATCATCCGGGCCATTGAAACGGACACAGACCCTGTTCTCTCTGCGGAGCAGGCCCGCCATGTCATCGAGATCATGTGCGCCATTCCCGAAGCCATCCGGACTGGCAGCCTGGTTTCCCTCAAAACGGTTTTTTAAGGAGGATCTACTATGAAAAAGTGGAAAATCGCCGTCATCGGCCTGGCCCATGTCCACGCACAGATTCTGTACCGCGACTTTAACCGGTATCCGGATGAGGTTGAATGGCTGGGCTGTGCCGACATACCGCCTTTCCATCCGGAAGGACCGGAAAAGCGGATGTCTCTGAGCATGAATGTTCCCAATCCCCCAAGGCTCTATGCCGATTATCAGGAGCTGCTGGCTCTGGGGCCGGACATCGCCATTGTATGCAGCGACGTCCGGAGCCATGGGGAAGTGGTATGCGAGCTTCTCTCCCGGGGCATCCACGTCGTTGTGGAAAAGCCCATGGCCTATTCCCTGGAGGACGGACTTGCCATGTGCCGGGCGGCTAAATCCTCTGGCGCAGCGCTGGCTGTCAACTGGCCGGTGGCATGGTTTGGCTCCTTCCGGAAGGCCCGGGAGCTGACCGCCGCCGGGGCAGTCGGACGCCCCCTGCGCTGTCACTACCGCAGTCCCGCCACCACCGGGCCTTTCTCTTACGGCCAGCAGGAAGAGCTCTCCCAGCACTGGTGGTACCAGCACAGCCGGGGCGGCGGTTCCATCATGGACTACGCCGGGTACGGCTGCCTGCTCACAACCTGGTTTTTGGGCGGCATGGCGAAGCAGGTCAGCGGCATCCGCAAAAATTTTCTCGTACCCTTTAGCGACGTGGAGGACTATTCGGCCTTTCTGCTGGACTTCGGTGATTCCGTGGGATTCCTTGAGGGCTCCTGGTCCACCCTCAACAGCGGGGAGATTCCCTCCGGACCGGTGATTTACGGAACAGAGGGCACCATTGCCGCTGACCGCCATTCCAGCGTGGTCCGCGTCTACCGCGGGGCCTCCCACAGCTTTACCCAGCCGGATGAGGTGTACGACACGGTATCGGAAGACAACATCGGCCGCAATTTTCTGGATCATTTGGAAAAAGGAACGCCCCTTTTTGAACTGATAGAGCCTGCCTTCAATTTGAAAGTGCAGGCCGCTCTGGACGCCGGCATCCGTTCCTGTGAAAGTGGGCGGGCTGAGCCTGTTCAAAATCCATTTGAGGAGGATTTCGCATGAAAAAGCTTCGGATCGCACTCATTGGCGCGGGCATGATCGCCAACGCCGCCCATCTTCCCGCTATCGGCAACCTCCGCAAAAAGGGGCTGGCAGAAGTGATTGGCATCGCGGATATCCGGCCGGAAGCGGCGGCGGAGACCGCCAAACGCCACGATATCCCCAAATGGTACACCGACCCCCAGAAAATGCTGGACGAGCTGAAGCCGGACTTTGTTTCGGTCTGCACGCCCAACCGATATCACAAGCAGTGGACCCTGGCTGCCCTCCGGGCCGGAGCAGACGTGGCCTGTGAAAAGCCTATGGCCGTCTCCCTGGCCGACGCGGAGGAGCTGTTCGCCGCAGCCGCAGCCTGCGGAAAGCGGCTTTTCCCCTGCCAGTGCATGCGCTGGCGCAACTATATGCAGCAATCCAAATACCTGGTGGACAGCGGTGCCCTGGGAACGCCCTACTTCTCCGATATCTCCTTTATCCGCCGCTACGGCATTCCCACCTGGGGGATGTTTCACATGAAAGAGCACAATTTCGGCGGGCCCTTCTGCGACCTGGGCGTTCACCTTATCGACTCCCTGCTCTGGATTGTGGGAAGTCCCAAGGTCGAGGCTGTCAGCGGCGCTGCCTACCGAAAAATTGCCAACCGCGGGGACGAGATCCTCATCAACATTGCGGAAAGCGGCGCCTACAGCGGCACCTTTACCCCCCGGCCCTATGATCCGGCGGAATTCTCCGTAGAGGAATTCTCTACCGGTTTTCTCCGTCTGGAAGGAGGCTTCAGCGTCAATTTCAAATTCTCCTGGGCCGTCAATCTCCCCACCACCAACCTGAACATGGTCATCTGCGGCGATGAGGGCGGCCTGTCCGTCAACGGGGAGACCCTTTACCGCAACGTGGGAAAATTCCAGTCCGAAACCGCCATGAAATGGTTCGATAACGGCCCGTACAAGGGAACGCCCTTTGAACAGCACTGGTACATGTACGAACACATCCTGGACGTTCTGGCCGGGAAAACGGAATACCTCATCACCCCGGAGCAGAATCTGGAAGTCAGCAAAGCCATCGAATGCTACTACCGCTCGGCCGAAGAAGGCCGGGAGGTCCGCGCGGAGGAGTTGAAGCACTATGAAGCCCATTAAAGCCGTCATCATTGGGTTCGCCCACATGCATGTCAACGAAATCGCCCTATACCTTTCCGAAGAGCCGAATACCGTGCTTGCCGGCTGCACCGATGTTCCTCTGGAACTGGAAGAGCAGACCCAGGGCCGCTACACCCGGGCATGGAACCGAAAAAATATCTGCGAGACCTACCAGGTCCCTTATTTTGCCACGGTGGAGGAGCTGCTGGATACCGTGAAGCCGGATATCGCCTATATTCTCACCGACAACGCCGGAAAGCCGGCGGCTGTGGAACAGTGTGCCCGCCGCGGAGTCAGCGTCTGTATTGAGAAGCCCATGGCGGCCTCCCTTTCCGAAGCCCTCCGCATCCGGCAGATCGTCCGGGAGACCGGCATTGAAGCGGTTGTCAACTGGCCTACCACCTGGCGGCCCACAGGGCATCAGCTGAAGCGGGCCCTGGAACTGGAAATCGCTGGACCGCTTCTGAAACTCTCCTACTTAAACGGCCACACCGGCCCTCTGGGAGCCGGCGCCCGGCACCGGGGCGTCTCCGCCGCCGCGGAGGAGATGACGCCGGAGCAGCGGGCGCACACCTGGTGGTACAACAGCCGGTACGGCGGCGGCGCATTTCTGGATATCGGCTGCTATGGCTGTATGTACAGCCGCTGGTTCCAGCCGGAACCTGCCTGCGGCGTAAGGGCCCTCGCTATGAATTTAGGCATGCCGGAAGCTGATTGCCCTGACAACGTGGCCCTTCTGATCCGCTATCCCCACGCCATGACCACAGCGGAAGGAACCTGGACGGTCCCTCAGGCGGCGATCCCCGGTGGACCCACCGCCTTCTGCCGGGACGGGGTGATCTTTTATGTCCGGGGAAACGGCGAGCTCCGGCTGAAAGCAATGGACCGGCTGGGAAATCCGCTGGAGGTTCCAGCTTTGGAGCTGCCAGACCGGTTCCGGAATATGGCCTGGCACTATGCGGCACATCGGCTGAAAGGCGCTCCGCTCCA
>CAKXAF010000031.1:7010-13795 GCA_934869045.1 uncultured Nitrososphaerota archaeon
CCCTTCTGGATGCGGCCATGATCTCCGCCAAAAGCGGCCGGGAGGAAGCGGTGGAGCGCGATCTGCCATGAAAAAAGCCGCAGCGGCGATTCTTTTCAATTTCTTTTTGGAGGTGGAATCATGAACGGAATCATCGCGGACATTCAGCGGGCCTCGGTCCACGATGGGCCCGGCCTGCGGACAACGGTATTCTGCAAGGGCTGCCCCCTGCGCTGCCAGTGGTGCCACAATCCCGAGTGCATGGACCCAAAACCTCAGGTTCTGCGCTATCCGGAGCACTGCATCGGCTGCGGCCTGTGCGAGAGCGGCTGTTTCTCCGGAGCGCAGGTGGTCTGCGGTCGGGAAATGACGGTAGGGGAGGTTTTGGCGGAAATCCTGCGGGACCGGCCCTACTACGGCGCGGAGGGCGGAATGACTCTTTCGGGCGGGGAGCCGCTTTTCCAGGCGGATTTTTCCCGGGAACTTTTGGCGGCCTGCCGGGAGGAAGGGATCTCTACGGCGGTAGAAACCTCCCTTTTCGCGCCCTGGGGGACAGCGGAGCCGGTCCTGCGTCAATGTGAGCTGGTCATGGCCGATTTAAAGGTCTGGGACGACAGCCTGCACCAAAAGGTCACCGGCGTGTCCAACCGCAGGATCCTGGAGAATCTTCGCCGGCTGGACGGATTGGGGGTTCCCTTCGTTCTCCGTACCCCGGTCATTCCCGGAGTCAACGCCGTGCCTGAAGAAATCGGAGCCATCGCGGGCTTTGCGGCGGGACTGGTCCATCTGAAATACTATGAACTGCTCCCCTATCACCCATTGGGACTTCAAAAGGCGGCGGCCGTCGGGATGGAGGAGCCCCGGTTTGAAATTCCCTCCTCGGAAACCATGGAACAGCTGGCCCATGCTGCTGGACTTCCCGTGCGCATTGCAGGAAAGGTTGTGACAATATGCTGACAGATACGGACCGTCTCCGGCTTCTCCGGGAAAAGAAAATCGCACACACCCTGGCCAAGCGAGAGCAACAGGGTTATATGAATGCCGACGATTACGGCACAGTCCCCTTCCCGCCGGACTATTCCTTTACGCCCATCCCCAACAGTCCGAACGGCGGTTTTTATGGCTATCAGGGGATGGCGGACAATTTCTGCGCCCTTCTGGACCAGCACCCGGTTTATGTGGATCCGCTGGAGCGGCTTTGCTGCCGCTGGCGGGATATGCTGGCCAACTACCGGCGGGACAGCCGCTGGGATGATCTGCGCTTTCCATACGATTCCTTAAAGCCGGAGCAGGAACGGTACAACATCACCTCCGGCATTGACAATGACGCCCATCTTGCGTGCGATTACCGCATTGGACTTGGGCTGGGCTTCGGCGGACTGCTGAAAAAGGTCCGGCGGTACCGGGATCAAAATGGCGATCCCCACGGCTTTTACCAGGCGGAAGAACGGGTCCTCCTTTCCATCATGGGCTTTATCCGGCGGCACATAGCGGAAATCCGGCGGCTGCTGGAGACCGAGGATCGTCCGGAGCTGCAGAAGAGCCTCCAACAAATGCTGGAGGCCAACGAAGCAGTCCTTTCGGAGCCGCCCAAGACCTTCTGGCAGGCCTGCCAGTGGGTGGCCTACTTTAACTGCGTATCCCGTATCTATACCCGGGACGGGGCCGGATTCCAGCTGGATCAGCTTCTCCTGCCCTATTACAAGCAGGATCTCGCAGCCGGCATTTTGGACCAAGACACCGCCCGCTTCCTGATCGCCAATCTTTTGCTCATCGACCCCCACTACTATCAGATTTCCGGCATAGACGAAAAGGGCCGCGATATCACGACCCCTTTTTCTTACCTGATCCTGGAGGCAGCCCATTCCCTGAATATCGCCGTCAATCTGACGGTACGGGTCCACCCTGACTGCGACCCAGCATTTTTCCGCAAAGCAGTGGAATACCTTTTTGAGGATCGGAACGGCTGGCCCCGTTTCTGCGGGGATCTTCCACTGTCCAGGGGATACATGAAAAACGGCTTCGACGAAGCTACTGCTCGCAGCCGTATTGCAGTGGGCTGCCACTGGATGTGCGTTCCCGGCAGGGAATGCCCCATGAACGACACTGTGAAGATCAACATTGCCAAGGTGCTGGAAGTGGCGCTTCTGGAGATGAAGACGACGCCGGTTCCCTCCTGTGAGGAGCTGTTCCGCCGGTTTTCCGCCCACCTGAAGCGGGCTGTAGAGGTCACAGCCGCCGGGATCGACCTTCATTTGGACCATCAATGGGAGGTCACACCCGAGCTGGTCATGAACCTGATGATGTACAACACCTTGGAGCAGGGAAAGGATATTACCCAGTGCGCCGATCTGTTCACGGTTGGGGTGGACGGCGCAGGGCTGGCAGTGGCCGCGGATTCCTTTGGCGCCATGGAGCAGCGTATTGAAAAAGAAGGACGCCTGACCTGGCCGGCGCTTTTCTCCGCACTGGAGCAGGATTTTGCCGGCGCCGCCGGGGAACGCATCCGCCTCATGCTCTCGTCCTCCAACCGGTATTGTCAGGGCGGAAGTCTCTCCGACGGCTGGGCCCGGCGCATCACGCAGGTGTTCACAGATCTGGTCAAGGCCCAGCCCATGCCCGGAAAACGCCAGCTTATCCCGGGATGGTTTTCCTGGTCGAAAACCATCGAATACGGCTCTGTTGTCGGCGCAATGCCCAATGGCCGGAAGGCAGGCGCGCCCATCTCCCACGGCGCGAACCCCAATCCCGGCTTTCGCCGGGATGGAGCGGTCACAGCCATGTCCACCGGAATTGCGGAGATCCAGCCCGGCTACGGAAACACCGCTCCCCTTCAGTTGGAGTTTGATCCTCAGATTTCCAGGGAGGATGGAGGCATCCAACGGGTAATGGAGCTTATCCGCACGCACTTTGAACTGGGCGGGACGCTGATCAATATCAACGTTCTGGATGGAAAAAAGTTGCTGGCCGCCCACAAAAGCCCCGATCTCTATCCCGATCTGGTTGTCCGGGTAACCGGCTTCACAGCCTACTTTGCCACACTTTCCCCGGAGTTCCGCCAATTGGTCGTGGATCGGTTTTTAAACGGCTTTTGATCCTGTTTGCGATTCCAATAAGAGAAGGCTTTCCTTTTCCAATTGTTCATTTTATAGGAATATGGCAGCCGGCCGTCTGGGAAGAGGTTTTGTGTATTGCCGAAGAAACCCGCTGGCTGAAGCCAGCGGGTTTCTGTGCTTGATCAGAAAGGGGCAAGCCCCTGATCCTTGCCGGAACAAAACTCATCCCTGAAGTTTGCGGATCTCCGCGGTGAGAGCGGGAACCACATCGAAGAGATTGCCCACGATGCCGTAATCGGCCACTCCGAAGATGGGTGCGTCGGCATCCTTATTGATGGCCACCACACAGCCCGAAGCGCTCATGCCCGCCAGATGCTGGATAGCGCCGGAAATGCCGCAGGCAATGTAGAGCTTGGGGCCGACGTTTTTGCCGGTCTGTCCAACCTGATGAGAATGGCTGATCCACCCCGCATCCACCGCCGCCCGCGAACAGGCCAGCGTCGCTCCCAGAGCGTCGCAAAGCTCCTGGAGGACCTTGAAACCCTCGGCGGAGCCAACGCCGCGGCCTCCGGCGACGATGATCTCGGCCTCCTCCAGGTTCACCAGCTCGCCGGCCGCCTCCCGGATCGTCTCCAGCACCCGGGTGCGGATTTCTCCGGCGGGGAAACGGAAGTCCTCCCGGATGATTTCCGCCTTTTTACCGGTGACAGGGGGCTTTTTAAAGACACCGGGCCGCACCGTTCCCATCTGAGGCCGGTTGTTGGGGCAAAGGATCACTGCCATCAGATTTCCGCCGAAGGCGGGGCGGGTCCAGCAGACGCAGCCGCTCTCCGCGTCCACGTCCAGGTTGGTGCAGTCTGCGGTGAGGCCGGTATTCAGCCGGCAGGACACCCGTGGACCCAGGTCCCGGCCGTTGGGAGTAGCGCCGATGAGGATGCTGGTGGGCGCATATTTTTCCAGCAGCGCCGTCAGGGCCGCCGCATAAGCGTCGGTGGAATACTCCCGGAACTCCGGGCCGTCCACCACGATCACGCTATCCGCCCCGTGGACCGCCGCTTCTTCGGCGGCCTTCTCCACACCGCAGCCGACTACCAGCGCCACCAGCGCGCCTCCCTGTTTGTCGGCCAGTTCCCGGCCCGGAGTGAGCAACTCGATTCCTACATTTTTTGCGGAGCCGTCCTCGCGGGTTTCCACAAAGACCCAGAGATCTCTCGTTTTTGCTTCCATCGCGGCTCCTCCTTTATATTACGTGGGCGCTGCTCAGCGTCTCAGCCAGTTTTTCTGCAGCCTTTTCCGCTGTCTCTCCGCGGATGATAACTCCCGATTGCTTGCGGGGAGGTACAAAGGTGCGCTTCACTTTGGTGGGCGAGCCCTTGAGTCCAGAGCGCGTCAAATCGATGTCCGGGATATCCGCGGCTCCCAGGTGGGGGATTTCTGCGCTGCGGGCGGCGGCTCTCCGGCGGAAGCTAGGGAAGCGAAGATCGAAGGCGGGCTTGGTGAAGGTGACCAGGCAGGGACAACGGATCTCCACCAACTGCTTTCCCTCTTCGGTTTCCCGAAGGATCTGAAGGCTTCCGGCGGTGGCTTCCTGAACCTTCAGGGCATAGGTGACCTGAGGGAGCCCCAGATGCTCGGCAATTTCCGGGCCGACCTGGGCGGTGTCCCCGTCGATGGCCTGCTTGCCGCAGAAAACCATGTCAAAGGCCCCGTCCAGTTCCTCCAGCCGCCGGATGGCCGAGGCGAGGATATAGCTGGTGGCCAGGGTGTCGGAGCCGCCGAAGGCCCGGTCGGTGAGCAGGTACGCCTTGTCAGCAGCAGTAGACAGGCACTCCCGCAGGGCGGCCTCCGCCTGGGGCGGACCCATAGTAAGCACCGTCAGATGGGTATCGGGGGTTCGGTCCTTGATGCGGGCGGCTGCTTCCAGGGCGTAACCGTCGTAGGGATTGAGCACACTGGGAACTCCCTCGCGGATCAGGGTGTTGGTCACAGGATCGATTTTGATTTCCGTGGTGTCCGGGACCTGTTTGATGCAGATCAAGATTCTCATAAGGCTCCTCCTTCTGTGCTGAAGCAGACTTTTCCGGGGTTCAGGATCAGTTTTGGGTCAAAGACCCGCTTGATTCCCTGCATCAAGGCGATGTTGGCGGGACCTGCCGCTTCCGCCAGGTATTTGACCTTGCCCATGCCGATGCCGTGCTCGCCAGAAATCTGTCCGCCCAGTTCCATAGCCTTGGCGTAGACCCGGCCCATGAACCCGTCCACCTGATGGAGGAAGTCCTCCCGTTCCATGTCGTTGGAGCAGGCGTAAATGTGCAGGTTGCCGTCCCCGGCATGGCCAAAATACTGAACGCGGAAGTCGTAATCCCGGGCCAGCTCATCGACGAAAACCACATAGTCGGGAATTTTAGGTACCGGTACCACCACGTCGCACTCGTCCAGGAGTCTGGTCTGCTCTTCGATGCCCTCCAGGAAGGAGGATCGGGCTGCCCAGGCTGATTTGAGCCGGGGCGGCGTATCGGCCACCAGTACGTCCAGAGCGCCCTCCGTCAACAGCATTTCAGCGGCCCGGGTGATCACCGGCTCCAGTTCGTCGGCACTGTCCCCGTCAAAGGTGATCAGCAGATATGCGCCAACGGCAGTTCCTTCCACCTGTCGGGGGAAGACCTGTTTACCCAGATACTCCTCGGAGGAAACCAGGATTTCCTTTTCAAAAAATTCGATGGCCTGGGGGTCGAAGTGGTTCATTTTGAACTTTGGCACTGTGGAGATGCACGCTGCCAAACCGGCAAAAGGAGCGATGAGGCTTACCGTAGCTTTGGGGGCGGGGATCAGTTTCAGGGTTAGCTCGGTGATGACGCCCAAGGTGCCCTCTGAGCCGATCATCAGGTTCAAAAGGCTATAGCCGGAGCTGGTTTTGGACACCGTGGCTCCAAAGCGGGTGATTTCCCCATTGGGGAGGACGACGGTCATGGCCTTGACGTAATCCCGGGTGGCGCCGTATTTGACCCCTCGCATTCCGCTGGCGTTGGTGGCCACATTTCCGCCCAGAGTCGCCATTTTTTCCCCCGGATCCGGGGGATACAGGCAGCCGTGGGCCAGCGCATCCTCCGCCAGCTGCTGGAGCAGGACGCCGGGCTGGACGGTAACGGCAAAGTTTTCCAGGTCGTAGGAGAGAATCCGGTTCATCTTGGCGGTACAAATGACTACGCCGCCGCAGATGGGCGTACAGCCGCCCACCAGGCCGGTCCCGGCTCCCCGGGTGGTTACCGGGATGTTATGCTCATAACAGATCTTCAGGATGCCCGACACCTCCTCGGTGGTAAGGACATCGATGGAAACCTCTGGCATCCGGATGCCGTAGATGGGCATCTCGTCCCGGGCGTAGTCCGGGTTGACTCCGCTGCCTGTGATGACCCGGCCGGGAACGATCTTGGAAAGCTCCTCAATAATTGCGGGGGTTATGGGATTGTAATTTGCCATGTCTGCGCGTGCCTCCTTTTATGATAAAAAATGAATGCTCCTTATTCCCGGACCATGACGGAGATCCCGTTGGGGATGACCACCAAGTGGGCGTCCGGACCCTTTTCAGCTCTGGCCATGGCCAGAGCCTCGTTAACATCCGGGGCCCATTCCATCTTCATGTCCAGGATTGTCCGGCGCTGAGACGGCTCTGTGACGAAAATCACCCGGTGTTTGCAGAGAATCCGGGCCAGGATCTGGTACTCCCACTGGTCCGGCTTTGTCTTGTCC
>CAKXAF010000032.1:0-4909 GCA_934869045.1 uncultured Nitrososphaerota archaeon
GCTCCCGACCACCCCATCCTTTGGAATGTGCCGGAAACTGATTATCTGAAATTCTATCTTTTCCAGGTTGTTTAAAAAACATCCCCGAACCGCCGCAATGGCCTTCGGGGATGTTCTTATTTCCGCATTTTCCGCAGCAGTGCCGCCAGAAGAAGGAACCCTCCCGCCGCAGCCGCCAGCGCCGCCCCGATTCTTTGGAGCCGGTCCGGGTCGTATTCCGTTGAGCAATAAATCACCGTCGGGCCGTCCTTCCCGCCAATGACAGCCGCGCCGGGCTGCTGTCCGGCAAAGTTCACCCGCCGGCAGTCCGCTCCAAGCCATTTCCGGATCGCCCGCGGGATCCCAACGCACGCTGCGGCCAGCAGCCCAATCCCGGCGGACAGCTTCAGCAAAAATTTTTCCGCTTTTCTCATGGTTCTCCTCCTGCCGCATCCCGTCATGGCTTCCGCGCAAGCTGCAGATCGATGGTGTCGTACAGTGTGATCTGGCCGCCGAAGGCGTCGATGGCTTCTTCAATTTCTGCAAAAAATTTTCTTCTGACCGTTTCCTCAATGGCGATATGATCGGAATAGGTTCCCAGAAGAGAGACATATTCCTTGGAGGTAAACGTCCGGGTCCGATGATATAGCTGCCAGCGGATCTCCGTGAATCCGTACTTTTCCGCGATTTCCGCCCGCTTTTTCGCGTCGTCCCCGCTGTATTCCGGCTCCGAAAGCGAACCGGGCATATAGACTGCATAAATCTTCTGGAGCGCCTGATGGAGCGGCTCTCTGCCCTTATCCTTGTAGGGATGGTTGGCAAAGCGGGCAAAGGCGCCCCCGCTTTTCAGCATTTGGAAGACTTTGGCATATCCAATCTCCTCTGGAATCCAGTGAAACGCCGAAGCGGAATAAACCAAATCGCAGGAGTCCGGCTCACCGGCGTAATCCTCAAATTTTGCTGTCACAACGGAAAATCCTGGAAAATCCCGAAATTTCCGGCGGCACAGTTCCGATAGATTTTCCCCAGACTCCACCGCGGTCAGCCGGCATCCAGTCTCCAGAACCGGCCGGGTGGCCTGCCCTCCTCCGATACCGATTTCCAGCGCACTGCAGGAGCGGTCAAAAGGGCAGTACCGGAAAATATCCCCGTAAAGCTCCGGGACATATCCCGGCCGCATTTTCTCATACCGCCGGGCCACCGTGTCAAACGTCCACTCCAAGCCTTTGATAACCGGCATGGAATCCCTCCCTCTGCAAAAACCAAATTCGCTGCGCACTCCCCGTCGGGCCAAAACAGGATCGCAAACTCCTTGAAACAATTTTCAGTCTACCATGCCGCCCCTCTTTTGTCAATGAAGCGGGGCGGCCTCAGCATTGGTGTCCCGGATTACGGTTTGACCTTCCTTTACCATGGAATATCCTGTCTATACCAAAAGCGCTGTTTTTCCGCCCGGCCTTTCCTGATTTTTTACAGGATGCGGAACCCCGCCCACAGCCTTCCATAGATTGCCTCCAAAAAAGTATTATCTGCCTAGAAACCTTGTAAAATTCACAAGTTTTTGCTATAATAAAACTATCTTTTTTAAAGGAGAAGTCGCTATGCGTTATGCTGTCATTGGCACCGGCTGGATCGTGGACTCCTACATCGAGGGCGCTGCTCTGGCCGGAGGCTGGGAATTGGCCGCCGTCTGCTCCCGCAGCCGGGAAAAGGGGCTTGCATTCGGGAGCAAATACGGGGTATCCACCGTTTACACTGCCCCGGAGGAACTGGCCGCCGACCCTTCCATTGAAGCCGTCTACATTGCCAGTCCCAACTGCCTCCACTACGCGCAGAGCAGGACGATGCTCCTGGCTGGGAAGCACGTCCTCTGTGAAAAGCCTGTCACGGTCCTTCCAAAGGAATGTGAAGAACTGCAGGTTCTGGCGGCGGAGAAGGGGCTGATCTATCTGGAAGCCATCATGATGCTGCACCTTCCGCAGCGTCAGGCTGTCCTGGATGCTCTTCCAGCCCTTGGCCAGATCACTTCGGCGCACCTTGACTTCTCCCAGCTTTCCTCCAAATACGAGGCCTACCTCCGCGGGGAGCTGCCCAATATTTTCAATCCCAAAATGGCCACCGGCAGTCTGATGGACCTGGGGGTGTACTGTGTCTATCCCGCTCTGGACTGGTTTGGATTCCCCCGCCATATTACGGCGGCCGCAGACTTCCTCCCCACTGGAGCGGATGGAAGCTGCGCCGCAATTTTGGAGTATCCGGACAAGCTGGTCACCCTTGGCTGCTCCAAGGTTGGCCAAAGCTCCCTGGGCTCTGAAATTCTCGGCGATAACGGTACTCTCGCCATCGATTCCATCTCCCAGCTGGCCAGGATCCAGCTTTATCAGAACGATGGGACCTCCCGGAGCATTGCCGGAAGCTATGAAAAAAATGTCCTGATGAGCGGCGAGGCCCGGGACTTCCTCCGGTACATCACCTGTTCGGGTGAAACCCGGGAGGAATACGCCTACGCTTCCCGCCTTTCCCTGGACGTCTGCCGGGTCATGGCGGAGATCCGCCGTCTGGCCGGAATCCGCTTCCCTGGCTATGAGGAGGGAGGGCTTCCGACATGAACCGCCTGCTGAAGGCCGCCTTTTGCGCCGTCCTGTGCCTGAGTCTCACTCTACCCGTCCTATCCGGCTGCGGCAGCGCCGCAGAAGAGCTTTCCTCGGAGCCGGAGGAAAGCTCCGTCATTCTCCCGGAGCCCTCCAGCCAACGTGAAAAGCCTTTCTCCGAGCCGGAACCGGAGCCAGCCGGACCTCTCAATCCCCTGACCGGCGAGGCGGGTTATCCGGAAACTGCCCTGGGCAAACGGGCGGTGGCCATCATGGTGAACAACATCGACGCGGCGGTCCCCCACCGGGGCCTCTCTGCGGCGGACGTCCTTTACGAGGTCGCGGTGGAAGGCGGCATCACCCGGATGCTGGCCGTCTTCGCCGACCCGGACAGCGTCCCCTATACCGGCCCGGTCCGCAGCGTCCGCCACTACTACACGGATCTTGCCTATCCCTATGACCCCATCTTCGTCCATTTCGGCGGCAGCAAACCCGGCAAAGCTGCGGTATCAAACCGGGGCATGGACAACGTCGACGGCCTGGTTTACGGCGCCACGGTTTTCTACAAGGACGCCGAGCGCGCCCGCAGCCGCGGCGTTGAGCACAGCTATTTCATCAACAGCGAGGGGATCTCCCAGGTGTGTGCCAAGCGGGGATACTCCATGGAAGGCGAACCGCTCCCGCCTCTGGCTGTCTCCCAGGAGCCGGTGGTTCCGCCGGAACCAGTTTCCAGCGCCTACATCAAGTTCTCCGGCTACGCCAATGACCGGTTCGACTACAATCCCGATACCGGCCTGTATGAAAAACAGCGGAAGGGTCAGCCTCATATTGACGCCGACACCGGAGAGGTGCTCTCTTTCGCCAACGTCATTATCCTCTCCACCAGCATCACCAGCTATGACGGCGGAGACCTTCGTGAGGTAGCTCTGGCCAACGGAAAGGGCTGGCTGCTTACCGGCGGCGGCATGGAGACGATCTCCTGGAGCAAAGGCTCTTATGAAAACCCGTTTACCTTCACCCGTGGGGACGGGACTGCTGCCCAGGGGAATGTCGGGCCGACCTTTATCGCGCTGATCGACAGTTCCATGGAGGGCAGCCTGAAATTCGAAAATGGGCAAATCTCCTGATATCCCCGGCCTCTCCGGAAGAGATATTTTCCATATAACCATTGAAGAGGCTCTGCGCGCACAGGGGCCGCCTGGAACAGGGCGGCAGCCCGCAAAAGCGCGGGGAGCTTTCCCCAAAGCAAGGCCGCGGCATTTTTCAAGCCCGCCCCTGACAGAAGCGAAAATTCTGCCAGGGGCGGGCTTTTGCCTCTCCAAAGGCCCTTTTATGCGGGAACCGGACCTGGAAAGGCCAGTGGCTGCGCCCCGAACGGCGCTGCTGAACCCTTTCCGTCAGCCGGGGAACCCCTGCCGCTTTTCCCCATACCGAAGCGTTTTATAAACAGTCGTTCCGATTTCCGCCAGAGTGGCCGCGATAATCACCGCCAGCAGCACATTTGACGCCACATCCGTATCCCAGCCGGCAAAAAAGCTCAGCGGCTGCCCACGATGCTCCATCCGCGTCCGGACCTCATCCCAAAAGGCAGGATTCCAAAAAGGGAGGACCTTCAGTACAATCACGCTGAGCAGGATTTGGAGGGTTCCGCAGACAATACTGCTGACCATAACCACCCGACAGTACACCCCCGCAATCAACCGTAAAATTTCATCGGCAAGCCCGATGAGCAGACTCACTGCGAATACCGGCAGAATCACGTTCCACTTTTCCAGATGAAACACCGGAATGGTTACGACCGCGCCGTCCTCCACGAAAAACGCGGCAAAAAGCTGCGGGGCAAAAATCAGCAGAACGGAAAAAATCACAAGAAACACAATGCTGACGATGCTGTCCCCCCGGCTGATAACCGCCTTTTTGTGCGGGACCGGCGCCAGCAGTTCCGGCGACCACGGCTTTGACCTGCCCAAAGGTTGGCCGTCCAGATCCCGAATCGACCACTCGGTCTCCTGCCTCAGGTCAAACTTTACCTTCTGCCGCTCCATAACGGCAAAGATCAGCGTAACGCTGCCGAAAGCGCCGGCACAGGAAATCAGGCAATTGGAAATCGCCTTCCCCAGACTGAGAACAACCATGCGCACCGCTGTTTCGACGGCATTTCCATCAAACCCAGCCGTCCCCTCCCGGACTCCCTCCAGAACCGATGACACCAAAACGGACAGGACGACACAAAGCAAAACAACCTTCACAAACCAAAGATAGGTGTCATAGTATTCCGGGCCAATGAGGCAGCGCGCATCGTCCCGGTATCTCTTTGCGAACTCTGCCGGATTGCCCAG